>NZ_LOTA01000091.1:0-107260 GCF_001521935.1 Burkholderia sp. RF7-non_BP4
CTCTTTGCCTGATGACCATAGCGAGTCGGTCCCACCCCTTCCCATCCCGAACAGGACCGTGAAACGACTCTACGCCGATGATAGTGCGGATTCCCGTGTGAAAGTAGGTAATCGTCAGGCTCCCTAAGCCAAGAACCCCCGCCCGAACAGGCGGGGGTTTTTGCATTGGCGCGATGGAAATGCGAGCGCAGGCAATCGATCTCCTCTGTTTGCTGCCCAAGCGCGTCGCCGGAATCCACCGCTTTCCATCAACCGGGCCAATCACCCGTCGATTCGCTGCAATCTCCAGCAAGGGAGGCGACTCGGGCCGGTTCGGCGACGCCTCCGGCAACGCATTTTTCCGGCCAATGTAGGTAACTATGTTCGAGGCGCGGGGGTTGCCGGTGTATGGCTGGCGCGTTTCATGGCAAATCCACGGTAGTTCGAGGCCGCGCGAGCATACCCGTTAGCATCCGAATGACGACCGAAATTCCCACGGAGCCCTCCGCCGCCGCCCAGTGTCGGGAGGTGACGTCGGTTTGCCTGCTCGATCCCGTCAGACGTCCCCGTGTTGGTTCTGACGAGAGCGAGCTACCAGATTCGAAGGGCATAGGCTTCGTCAACGAGCGAACGAGCTGCGCCACCGAAAAAGCCACGATCTTAGCCATCAACGCGAAATGCATACCGCTCGCGTCGACGCTGGTCGGCACATGAGGTGCACGCGGCGCTCGGATCACCCAGCGCGGAATGCTCGCCCGGTACAAGTCGCGGATCCAATTTTTGCCCTGATCTCGGCACGGCGTGAGCATCGCCGGGGCGGCGAGCAGCCGACGTTGAGGTGCTCGTGTCGGACGTTAGCTTCTCTGGCGCGCGTAGTCCGCAGGAGGCGTCGCATAGGCATCTCGATCAAAGTCGACGCGGAAGAACCGCCGGTCGACGCCGGATACTTCGCCGCCACCTACAACGCGGCGATGCCAGAGAGCGCGGCCCCGGAGGCAGTCGCGGACGCATGATGTTGAAGATCCCTTCGACCCACCTGATTGCGGCTCGCGGCGACGATGACACCGCCCGGAGCGGTCCGGAAGCTCGACCTGCCCGGACGTCCTGGTGCCGCTGATACGCGACGATTTGCACCCACACATCTGCCCATCATGTCGGCCACGCGTCACCGTCGCAGCGAACGCGCCGCGGTGCGGCAAGTATCGCGTCGGACCTTCGCGCAGCGGATCAACACATGAGTCGGACTATCGCAGCGAAGCCGCGCTATACGTCCGATATCCGATACGACACTCGGCCCGCTGACCACGGACTTCAACGTTGTTATGTGCCGTGCGAGCTGGCGCGCCTCTTTTGCGCGTCCTGCTTGCGGCATCGTGGTGCCGCCGGAGTGCGACATGGAGGCACCGAAGATCGCGCGAAAACACGAGAGAAGTCCGGACTTTGAATGAGGCGGGGGAGAGCGGGGGCTCGATCGCGTGAAAGCGGGACGGTATCGCGCCTCTATTCTGTCCCCAGAACGGAAAACGTGGGCCAATGGCGGTCCCTGTTCTGGCGGTTCGATTCCTGCATGTCGCAGCGGAGGATGCGAGCAGGCACTATATCCGGAACCCGATGTCCGGTGTGTCGGAGCCTCTGCGGATAGCCCGGCTGACCCCGGCCGGACGATGCGCTGACGCGCCACCGTTAAACGGCTTCAGATTGGTCCTGGCGTTTGCCGGATGCCTTTGCAAATCCCGCCGGCATGGAAATTGCGGATTTTTTGCATCTACCCGCTTGGCATTATGCGCGGAAGGCCTTATGATGGCGGTCTTTCGTTTTCAGCGAAGATGCAAATCGATGCTGAAGACGGAGGTCTGACGAAGATGTGGGCGCCGATCGGCGATCCTCTCGTGCTTGCCTCAGCCGGGCGAGCATGGGTGTCGAGTGAGTCGCGCAAGTAGGCTGGAAGAGGATGAAAATAATCTTCCGGATGTGCTTGACAAGAGTGCGATGCACCCCCATAATCGTCAGTTCTCTACGGAGGGGTGCCCGAGCGGCTAAAGGGGGCAGACTGTAAATCTGTTGGCTTACGCCTACGTTGGTTCGAATCCAACCTCCTCCACCAGAACATCAGCGCAGAGAGCGGTAGGGAATCGTTAGTGGCCCGTGCGGGTGTAGCTCAATGGTAGAGCAGAAGCCTTCCAAGCTTACGACGAGGGTTCGATTCCCTTCACCCGCTCCAGTCCGTGTAGTTGAAGCGTAATAGCGCCCATGTGGCTCAGTGGTAGAGCACTCCCTTGGTAAGGGAGAGGTCGGCAGTTCGATCCTGCCCATGGGCACCAGCAGTAAAAAGTCAGTGTCTGTTTGCGCGCGGCGCAACATGTGAAATTCCTTTCGGGAGTTGAAAATGGCCAAGGAAAAGTTTGAGCGGACCAAGCCGCACGTCAACGTTGGTACGATTGGTCACGTTGACCACGGCAAGACGACGCTGACGGCAGCGATCACGACGGTTCTGACGAAGAAGTTCGGCGGCGAAGCGAAGGCCTACGACCAGATCGACGCGGCACCGGAAGAAAAGGCGCGCGGCATCACGATCAACACGGCACACGTCGAGTACGAAACGGCAAACCGCCACTACGCACACGTCGACTGCCCGGGCCACGCTGACTATGTGAAGAACATGATCACGGGCGCAGCGCAGATGGACGGCGCGATCCTGGTTTGCTCGGCAGCAGACGGCCCGATGCCGCAAACGCGTGAGCACATCCTGCTGGCGCGTCAGGTTGGCGTTCCGTACATCATCGTGTTCCTGAACAAGTGCGACATGGTGGACGACGCTGAACTGCTCGAGCTGGTCGAGATGGAAGTTCGCGAACTGCTGTCGAAGTACGACTTCCCGGGCGACGACACGCCGATCGTGAAGGGTTCGGCGAAGCTGGCGCTGGAAGGCGACACGGGCGAGCTGGGCGAAGTGGCGATCATGAGCCTGGCAGATGCACTGGACACGTACATCCCGACGCCGGAGCGTGCAGTTGACGGCGCGTTCCTGATGCCGGTGGAAGACGTGTTCTCGATCTCGGGCCGCGGTACGGTGGTGACGGGTCGTGTCGAGCGCGGCATCGTGAAGGTCGGCGAGGAAATCGAAATCGTCGGTATCAAGCCGACGGTGAAGACGACCTGCACGGGCGTTGAAATGTTCCGCAAGCTGCTGGACCAAGGTCAGGCAGGCGACAACGTCGGTATCCTGCTGCGCGGCACGAAGCGTGAAGACGTGGAGCGTGGTCAGGTTCTGGCGAAGCCGGGTTCGATCACGCCGCACACGCACTTCACGGCTGAAGTGTACGTGCTGAGCAAGGACGAAGGCGGCCGTCACACGCCGTTCTTCAACAACTACCGTCCGCAGTTCTACTTCCGTACGACGGACGTGACGGGCTCGATCGAGCTGCCGAAGGACAAGGAAATGGTGATGCCGGGCGACAACGTGTCGATCACGGTGAAGCTGATCGCTCCGATCGCGATGGAAGAAGGTCTGCGCTTCGCAATCCGCGAAGGCGGCCGTACCGTCGGTGCCGGCGTCGTCGCCAAGATCATCGAGTAAGCCAGTTATTCGTTGATCGACAGTTTTGGGGCTGGCATCAGCCGGCCCCAACATGGTTTAGGGGTATAGCTCAACTGGCAGAGCGTCGGTCTCCAAAACCGAAGGTTGGGGGTTCGATTCCCTCTGCCCCTGCCAAAAATCGCCACGTGTCCCACGTGGCATTTGTTTTAAGGTGTTATGGCGAATCCATCCGTCGAAACTGTAAATACCTCCGGCGATAAGCTGATGCTGGCCCTGGGCGTATTGCTGGTCTTGGCCGGATTCGTGGGCTTCTTCTGGCTGGCCAACCAGCAGTGGTATGTCCGCGGCGCCGCATTGGCGGTAGGTATCATCGCCGGCGTGGCCGTCGGTCTGATGTCCGTGCCTGGCAAGAGCCTCATCGCATTTGCCAAGGATTCGTACAAGGAAGTCCGCAAGGTCGTTTGGCCCACCCGCAAGGAAGCAACGCAAACCACGCTTGTCGTGTTCGGTTTCGTGCTCGTGATGGCGATTTTCCTCTGGTTGAGTGACAAATCGATCGAATGGGTGATTTTCTCGGCGATTCTGGGTTGGAAATGATATGAGCGATACTCCGGCATCCCCGAGCGGAAAGCGTTGGTACGTCGTGCACGCCTACTCCGGTATGGAGAAGAGCGTGCAGCGCGCGCTTCAGGAGCGCATTGAGCGTGCTGGCATGCAGGATAAATTCGGTCAGATCCTGGTTCCGACCGAAGAAGTGGTCGAAGTCAAAGGCGGCCACAAGGCTGTAACCGAGCGTCGTTTCTTCCCCGGCTACGTGCTGGTGGAAATGGAGATGACGGACGAAACGTGGCACCTCGTGAAGAACACGGCGAAGGTCACGGGTTTCGTCGGCGGTGCGCGTAACCGCCCGACCCCGATTTCCCCGAAGGAAGTCGAAAAGATCATGTCGCAGATGCAGGAAGGCGTCGAGAAGCCGCGCCCGAAGACCCTGTTCGAAGTTGGCGAGATGGTGCGTGTCAAGGAAGGCCCGTTCACGGACTTCAACGGCACTGTCGAGGAAGTCAACTACGAAAAATCGCGCGTGCGTGTGTCGGTCACCATCTTTGGCCGCTCTACCCCGGTCGAACTCGAGTTCGGTCAGGTCGAAAAAGTTTGATCCCGATTCGGTGGGCAGCCTCGGCTGCCCACCTTCGCGCTTACGGCTCGCGTTATGGCCGTTGAGGAGCGTCAGTAGCCAACGGCGAACGCGCGTTATCACTCACCGAACGCCGTCTGGCGTTCCAACGAGGTTTACAAATGGCAAAGAAGATTGTCGGCTTTATCAAGCTGCAGATTCCTGCAGGTAAAGCCAACCCGTCGCCGCCGGTCGGTCCGGCACTGGGCCAGCGCGGCCTGAACATCATGGAGTTCTGCAAGGCGTTCAACGCGCAGACTCAAGGCATGGAGCCGGGTCTGCCGGTGCCGGTGGTCATCACGGCATACGCTGACAAGAGCTTCACGTTCGTGATGAAGACGCCGCCGGCGACCGTCCTGATCAAGAAGGCGGCGAAGGTGGACAAGGGCTCGAGCAAGCCGCACACCGACAAGGTCGGTTCGATCACGCGCGCTCAAGCCGAAGAAATCGCGAAGACCAAGATGCCGGACCTTACGGCAGCTGATCTGGACGCAGCCGTTCGCACCATCGCTGGTAGCGCACGCTCGATGGGCATCACTGTGGAGGGCGTGTAAATGGCTAAGATCTCCAAGCGCCGTCAGGCATTTGCCGCCAAGGTCGACCGTCAGAAGCTGTACGCGATCGAAGACGCACTGGCACTCGTGAAGGAATGCGCGAGCGCGAAGTTCAACGAATCGATCGACGTCGCAGTCCAGCTCGGCATCGACGCGAAGAAGTCGGACCAAGTCGTTCGTGGTTCGGTCGTTCTGCCGGCAGGTACGGGCAAGTCGGTTCGCGTTGCCGTGTTCGCACAAGGCGACAAGGCCGAGCAGGCTCGTGCAGCAGGCGCGGAAATCGTCGGTATGGAAGACCTGGCTGAGCAGATCAAGGCTGGCCAGATGGACTTCGACATCGTGATCGCTTCGCCGGACACGATGCGTATCGTCGGTACGCTCGGTCAGATCCTCGGCCCGCGCGGCCTGATGCCGAACCCGAAGGTCGGCACGGTCACGCCGGACGTCGCGACTGCAGTCAAGAACGCGAAGGCTGGTCAGGTGCAATTCCGTGTCGACAAGGCCGGTATCATCCACGCGACCATCGGCCGTGCATCGTTCGAATCGACCGCACTGCGTTCGAACCTGTCGGCACTGATCGAAGCGCTGCAGAAGGCCAAGCCGGCAACGAGCAAGGGCGTCTACCTGCGCAAGATCGCACTGTCGAGCACGATGGGTGTCGGCGTGCGTGTCGACCAGGCTACGCTGGCAGCACAGTAAGCAAGTATTCGGGCCGCTTCGTTCGCGACGCGGCCTACATGGGCTTTGGGCGGTTGTTCGTGCAGCAGGGCGGGCAACCGGTTATCAAAGACCGTTGGTGGGGCGCAGCAGGCAGGCGATCCCTTAATTCAAGCCAACGCAGATGGCGAACCCGAAAAAGTTTTGCAGTGGTGAAGCCGCAGGTCGTGAAGCGATTCACGGCGTGAGGTGGAAATACTCCTAACGAGGTCGGACGCCGTTGTTGAACGAGGTACGTGAGGTTTCGTGCCGAACGTATCGTTTCTGGAGGCTAACCGTGCCGCTTAATAGAGAAGACAAGCAAGCCGTCGTCGCTGAGGTTGCCGCGCAAGTCGCGAAGGCCCAGACCGTTGTGCTGGCTGAGTATCGTGGAATTGCGGTTGGCGATCTGACCAAGCTGCGCGCGAAAGCGCGTGAGCAACAGGTTTACCTGCGCGTGTTGAAGAACACGCTGGCGCGTCGCGCTGTTGAAGGTACGCCTTTTGCTCCGCTGGCAGAGCAGATGACTGGCCCCCTGATCTACGGCATCTCGGAAGATGCAATTGCTGCTGCTAAGGTCGTCAACGACTTCAGCAAGAGCAATGACAAGTTGGTCATCAAGGCTGGTTCGTTCGATGGCAAGGTGATGGACAAGGCTGGCGTGCAAGCGCTGGCAAGCATCCCGAGCCGTGAAGAACTGCTCTCGAAGCTGCTGTTCGTTATGCAATCGCCTGTTTCGGGCTTCGCGCGTGCTCTTGCCGCGCTGGCCGAGAAGAAGCAAGCAGAAGCTGCGTAATCGAGCGTGCATCAGCGTCACTGATCGCTGGCTGTATCCGAATTCAATTTAGGAGTATTTCAAATGGCAAT
The DNA here is from genome assembly GCF_001521935.1 of Burkholderia sp. RF7-non_BP4. Lineage (NCBI taxonomy): Bacteria > Pseudomonadati > Pseudomonadota > Betaproteobacteria > Burkholderiales > Burkholderiaceae > Burkholderia > Burkholderia sp. RF7-non_BP4. The sequence goes on from NZ_LOTA01000091.1 coordinate 6,809, forward strand.
CGCAAAAGAAGACATCCTGGCAGCAGTCGAAGGGATGACCGTTCTGGAACTGAACGAACTGGTCAAGGCATTCGAAGAGAAGTTTGGCGTGTCGGCAGCTGCAGTGGCAGTCGCTGGCCCGGCAGGCGGCGGCGCTGCTGCTGCTGCAGAAGAGAAGACCGAATTCACGGTCGTCCTGGCTGAAGCAGGCAGCAACAAGGTTGCAGTCATCAAGGCAGTTCGCGAACTGACGGGCCTGGGCCTGAAGGAAGCGAAGGACGTCGTTGACGGCGCACCGAAGGCTGTCAAGGAAGGCGTCGACAAGGCTGCTGCTGAAGAAGCCAAGAAGAAGCTGGAAGAAGCAGGCGCGAAGGTCGAAGTCAAGTAAGTTTCGACGCGCTGTGCGAAGGCTGGCGGTATTTTCACCGCCGGCCTTTTTGTGCTTTGTGGGGACGTTATTCTGGCACTCATTCGGGAGCCCGAATAATCGGCCCCAGAAGCCAAAGAAAACCGCCGAATCGTAAGCGATGGTCGCGATCGGCGTTTCTCTTTGTCTTCTGAAGCGACTGCAGAAGGCAAGTTTGGTCGGGTAGCGGGCAACACAGGCATCCGCTGCCGTCAGCCAGCGGTTGGTAGCGGCCAACCACCAAGCTTCTCGGCTCGTTCAAGCCATCGGGCGGCCATCGGGTCTCAGTCGGTGAACACTCGGGTTCGAAACGTCCAGGTATCCCGCCTCGACAGCACCCGCCGTGATTCGGAGATCGTATGCAATATTCCTTCACCGAGAAGAAGCGCATTCGCAAGAGTTTCGCGAAGCGCCCCATCGTTCACCAAGTTCCGTTCTTGCTGGCCACCCAGCTTGAATCATTCAGCACGTTTCTGCAAGCTGATGTGCCTGGCACGCAACGCAAGCCTGAAGGTTTGCAAGCCGCATTCACATCGGTATTTCCCATTGTTTCGCACAACGGCTTCGCGCGCCTCGAGTTCGTGAGCTATGCGTTGTCCGCGCCGGCATTCAACATCAAGGAATGCCAGCAGCGTGGCCTGACGTACTGCTCCGCGCTGCGCGCGAAGGTCCGCCTCGTCATCCTCGACAAGGAATCGCCGAACAAGCCGGTCGTCAAGGAAGTGAAGGAGCAGGAAGTGTACATGGGCGAAATTCCGCTCATGACGCCGACGGGCTCGTTCGTCATCAACGGCACCGAGCGTGTCATCGTCTCGCAGCTGCACCGTTCGCCGGGCGTGTTCTTCGAACACGACAAGGGCAAGACGCACAGCTCGGGCAAGCTGCTGTTCTCGGCACGGATCATTCCGTACCGCGGCTCGTGGCTCGACTTCGAATTCGATCCGAAGGACATCCTGTACTTCCGCGTCGACCGTCGCCGCAAGATGCCGGTCACGATCCTGCTGAAGGCCATCGGCCTCACGCCGGAACAGATCCTCGCGAACTTCTTCGTGTTCGACAACTTCACGCTGATGGACGAAGGCGCGCAACTCGAGTTCGTGCCCGAGCGCCTGCGTGGTGAAGTCGCGCGCTTCGACATCACGGATCGCGACGGCAAGGTCATCGTCCAGAAGGACAAGCGGATCAACGCGAAGCACATTCGCGACCTCGAAGCCGCGAAGACCAAGTACATCTCGGTGCCGGAAGACTATCTGCTCGGCCGCGTGCTGGCGAAGAACGTCGTCGACGGCGATACCGGCGAAGTGATCGCGACCGCGAACGACGAAGTCACGGAAAGCGTGCTCGAGAAGCTGCGCGAAGCGGGCATCAAAGATATCCAGACGCTCTACACGAACGATCTGGACCAGGGTCCGTACATCTCGTCGACGCTGCGTGTCGACGAAACGACCGACAAGACGGCCGCGCGCATCGCGATCTACCGCATGATGCGTCCGGGCGAGCCGCCGACCGAAGAAGCGGTCGAGGCGCTGTTCAACCGTCTGTTCTACAGCGAAGAAGCGTACGACCTGTCGAAGGTCGGCCGTATGAAGTTCAACCGCCGCGTCAGCCGTGACGAGATCACCGGCCCGATGACGCTGCAGGACGACGACATCCTCGCGACGATCAAGATCCTCGTCGAACTGCGCAACGGCAAGGGCGAAGTGGACGACATCGACCACCTCGGCAACCGTCGCGTGCGTTGCGTCGGCGAACTGGCGGAAAACCAGTTCCGCGCGGGTCTCGTGCGTGTCGAGCGCGCGGTCAAGGAACGCCTCGGCCAGGCCGAAAGCGAAAACCTGATGCCGCACGACCTGATCAACTCGAAGCCGATTTCGTCGGCGATCCGCGAGTTCTTCGGTTCGTCGCAGCTGTCGCAGTTCATGGACCAGACCAACCCGCTGTCGGAAATCACGCACAAGCGCCGTGTTTCCGCACTGGGCCCGGGCGGTCTGACGCGCGAACGCGCAGGCTTCGAAGTTCGTGACGTGCACCCGACCCACTATGGCCGCGTGTGCCCGATCGAAACGCCGGAAGGTCCGAACATCGGTCTGATCAACTCGCTCGCACTGTACGCGCACCTGAACGAGTACGGCTTCCTCGAGACGCCGTACCGCAAGGTCGTGGACAGCAAGGTGACCGACCAGATCGACTACCTGTCGGCGATCGAGGAAGGCCGCTACATGATCGCGCAGGCGAACGCCGCAATCGACGAGAACGGCACGCTGGTCGACGAACTCGTGTCGTCGCGTGAAGCCGGCGAAACGATGATGGTCACGCCGGACCGCATCCAGTACATGGACGTCGCGCCGTCGCAGATCGTGTCGGTTGCCGCTTCGCTGATCCCGTTCCTCGAGCACGACGACGCGAACCGTGCACTGATGGGTTCGAACATGCAGCGTCAGGCCGTGCCGTGTCTGCGTCCGGAAAAGCCGGTCGTCGGTACGGGCATCGAGCGCACCTGCGCGGTCGACTCGGGCACGACGGTTCAGGCGTTCCGCGGCGGCGTCGTCGACTATGTCGACGCAGGCCGTATCGTGATTCGCGTGAACGACGACGAAGCGGTCGCAGGTGAAGTCGGCGTCGACATCTACAACCTGATCAAGTACACGCGTTCGAACCAGAACACGAACATCAACCAGCGTCCGATCGTGAAGATGGGCGACAAGGTCTCGCGCGGCGACGTGCTGGCCGACGGCGCCTCGACGGACCTGGGCGAGCTCGCGCTCGGCCAGAACATGCTGATCGCGTTCATGCCGTGGAACGGCTACAACTTCGAGGACTCGATCCTGATCTCGGAGAAGGTCGTGGCCGACGATCGCTACACGTCGATCCACATCGAAGAGCTGAACGTCGTTGCACGCGACACGAAGCTCGGGCCGGAAGAAATCACGCGCGACATCTCGAACCTGGCGGAAGTCCAGCTCGGCCGTCTCGACGAATCGGGCATCGTGTACATCGGTGCGGAAGTCGAAGCGGGCGACGTGCTGGTCGGCAAGGTCACGCCGAAGGGCGAGACCCAGCTGACGCCGGAAGAGAAGCTGCTGCGCGCGATCTTCGGCGAGAAGGCTTCGGACGTGAAGGACACGTCGCTGCGCGTGCCGTCGGGCATGAGCGGTACCGTGATCGACGTCCAGGTGTTCACGCGTGAAGGCATCCAGCGCGACAAGCGTGCGCAACAGATCATCGACGACGAACTGAAGCGCTACCGTCTCGACCTGAACGACCAGCTGCGCATCGTGGAAGGCGACGCGTTCCAGCGTCTCGCACGGATGCTGGTGGGCAAGGTCGCGAACGGCGGTCCGAAGAAGCTCGCGAAGGGCACGAAGATCGACCAGGCTTACCTGGAAGACCTCGACCACTACCACTGGTTCGACATCCGCCTCGCGGACGACGAAGCAGCGGCATCGCTCGAAGCGATCAAGAACTCGATCGAAGAAAAGCGTCACCAGTTCGATCTCGCGTTCGAAGAGAAGCGCAAGAAGCTCACGCAAGGCGACGAACTGCCGCCGGGCGTGCTGAAGATGGTCAAGGTGTACCTCGCGGTGAAGCGCCGCCTGCAGCCTGGCGACAAGATGGCAGGCCGCCACGGTAACAAGGGTGTCGTGTCGAAGATCGTCCCGATCGAAGACATGCCGTACATGGCCGATGGCCGTCCGGCAGACGTCGTGCTGAACCCGCTCGGCGTGCCGTCGCGGATGAACGTGGGTCAGGTTCTGGAAGTGCACCTCGGCTGGGCCGCGAAGGGCCTCGGCTGGCGTATCGGCGAAATGCTGCAGCGTCAGGCGAAGATCGAGGAACTGCGCGTGTTCCTGACGAAGATCTACAACGAGTCGGGCCGCCAGGAAGACCTGGAAAGCTTCACCGACGACGAGATCCTCGAACTCGCGAAGAACCTGCGCGAAGGCGTCCCGTTCGCAACGCCGGTGTTCGACGGTGCGACCGAGGAAGAAATGGGCAAGATGCTCGACCTCGCGTTCCCGGACGACATCGCGGAACAGCTCGGCATGAACCCGTCGAAGAACCAGGTCCGCCTGTACGACGGCCGCACGGGCGAGATGTTCGAACGTCGCGTGACGCTGGGTTACATGCACTACCTGAAGCTGCACCACTTGGTCGACGACAAGATGCACGCGCGTTCGACCGGCCCGTACTCGCTCGTCACGCAGCAGCCGCTGGGTGGTAAGGCGCAGTTCGGTGGCCAGCGTTTCGGTGAAATGGAAGTGTGGGCACTCGAAGCGTACGGCGCGTCCTACGTGCTGCAGGAAATGCTGACGGTGAAGTCGGACGACGTGACCGGCCGGACGAAGGTTTACGAGAACCTCGTGAAGGGCGATCACGTGATCGATGCAGGCATGCCGGAATCCTTCAACGTGCTCGTGAAGGAAATCCGCTCGCTCGGTATCGACATCGATCTCGACCGCAATTAATCGGACTACGGAGAGAAAGCAATGAAAGCTCTGCTCGATCTATTCAAGCAAGTCCAACAGGAAGAAGTTTTCGACGCGATCAAGATCGGTCTGGCCTCGCCGGACAAGATCCGTTCGTGGTCGTTCGGTGAAGTGAAGAAGCCGGAGACCATCAACTACCGTACGTTCAAGCCGGAACGCGATGGTCTCTTCTGCGCGAAGATCTTCGGGCCGATCAAGGACTACGAGTGCCTGTGCGGCAAGTACAAGCGTCTGAAGCACCGCGGCGTGATCTGCGAGAAGTGCGGCGTCGAAGTGACGCTGGCGAAGGTGCGTCGTGAACGGATGGGCCACATCGAGCTGGCCTCGCCGGTCGCGCACATCTGGTTCCTGAAGTCGCTGCCGTCGCGTCTGGGCATGGTGCTCGACATGACGCTGCGCGACATCGAACGCGTGCTGTACTTCGAAGCATATGTGGTGATCGAACCGGGCATGACGCCGCTGAAGGCGCGGCAGATCATGACCGAAGAGGATTACTACAACAAGGTCGAGGAATACGGCGACGAATTCCGTGCCGAAATGGGCGCGGAAGGCGTGCGTGAACTGCTGCGCGCGATCAACATCGACGAGCAGGTCGAGACGCTGCGCACCGAGCTGAAGAACACCGGCTCGGAAGCGAAGATCAAGAAGTACGCGAAGCGCCTGAAGGTCCTCGAGGCATTCCAGCGCTCGGGCATCAAGCCCGAGTGGATGATCCTCGAAGTGCTGCCGGTGCTGCCGCCGGAACTGCGTCCGCTCGTGCCGCTGGACGGCGGCCGTTTCGCGACGTCGGACCTGAACGACCTGTATCGCCGCGTGATCAACCGTAACAACCGGTTGAAGCGTCTGCTCGAGCTGAAGGCCCCTGAAATCATCGTCCGCAACGAAAAGCGGATGCTGCAGGAAGCCGTCGACTCGCTGCTCGACAACGGTCGTCGCGGCAAGGCGATGACGGGCGCGAACAAGCGTCCGCTGAAGTCGCTCGCCGACATGATCAAGGGCAAGGGCGGTCGTTTCCGTCAGAACCTGCTGGGCAAGCGCGTCGACTACTCGGGCCGTTCGGTCATCGTGGTCGGCCCGACGCTGAAGCTGCACCAGTGCGGTCTGCCGAAGCTGATGGCGCTCGAGCTGTTCAAGCCGTTCATCTTCAACAAGCTGGAAGTGATGGGCGTCGCGACGACCATCAAGGCTGCGAAGAAGGAAGTCGAGAACCAGACGCCGGTGGTGTGGGACATCCTCGAAGAGGTGATCCGCGAGCACCCGGTGATGCTGAACCGTGCGCCGACGCTGCACCGTCTCGGTATCCAGGCGTTCGAGCCCGTGCTGATCGAAGGCAAGGCGATCCAGCTGCACCCGCTCGTCTGCGCGGCGTTCAACGCCGACTTCGACGGTGACCAGATGGCCGTTCACGTGCCGCTGTCGCTCGAAGCGCAGATGGAAGCGCGCACGCTGATGCTGGCGTCGAACAACGTGCTGTTCCCGGCCAACGGCGATCCGTCGATCGTGCCGTCGCAGGATATCGTGCTGGGTCTGTACTACGCGACCCGCGAAGCGATCAACGGCAAGGGCGAAGGCCTGTCGTTCACCGGCGTGTCGGAAGTGATCCGCGCGTACGAGAACAAGGAAGTCGAGCTGGCATCGCGCGTCAACGTGCGGATCACCGAAATGGTCCGCAACGAAGACACGTCGGAAGGCGCGCCGCAATTCGTGCCGAAGATCTCGCTGTACGCGACGACCGTCGGTCGCGCGATCCTGTCGGAGATCCTGCCGCACGGCCTGCCGTTCTCGGTGCTGAACAAGCCGCTGAAGAAGAAGGAAATCTCGCGCCTGATCAACACCGCGTTCCGCAAGTGCGGTCTGCGTGCGACGGTCGTGTTCGCCGACCAGCTGATGCAGTCGGGTTTCCGCCTCGCGACGCGCGCCGGCATTTCGATCTGCGTGGACGACATGCTCGTGCCGCCGCAGAAGGAAACGATCGTCGGCGACGCCGCGAAGAAGGTGAAGGAGTACGACCGCCAGTACATGTCGGGTCTCGTCACCGCGCAGGAACGCTACAACAACGTGGTCGACATCTGGTCGGCGACGTCGGAAGCGGTCGGCAAGGCGATGATGGAGCAGCTGTCGACGGAGCCGGTGACGGACCGCGACGGCAACGAGACGCGCCAGGAGTCGTTCAACTCGATCTACATGATGGCCGACTCGGGCGCCCGGGGTTCGGCGGTGCAGATTCGTCAGCTGGCCGGTATGCGCGGCCTGATGGCGAAGCCGGACGGCTCGATTATCGAGACGCCGATTACCGCGAACTTCCGCGAAGGCCTGAACGTGTTGCAGTACTTCATCTCGACCCACGGTGCACGTAAGGGTCTGGCTGATACGGCACTGAAGACGGCAAACTCGGGTTACCTGACCCGTCGTCTCGTCGACGTCACGCAGGATCTAGTGGTGGTCGAGGACGATTGCGGCACGTCGAACGGCGTGGCGATGAAGGCGCTGGTCGAAGGCGGTGAAGTCGTCGAGGCACTGCGCGACCGTATCCTCGGCCGCGTCGCGGTCGCGGACGTCGTGAACCCGGAAACGCAGGAAACGCTGTACGAATCGGGCACGCTGCTCGACGAAACGGCGGTCGAGGAAATCGAACGCCTCGGCATCGACGAAGTGCGCGTGCGCACGCCGCTGACCTGCGAAACGCGTTACGGCCTGTGCGCGGCCTGCTACGGCCGTGACCTCGGCCGCGGCTCGCTCGTGAACGTCGGCGAAGCAGTCGGCGTGATCGCGGCACAGTCGATCGGTGAACCGGGCACGCAGCTGACGATGCGTACGTTCCACATCGGTGGTGCGGCATCGCGTGCGGCAGTGGCGTCGTCGGTCGAAGCGAAGAGCAACGGTATCGTGCGTTTCACGGCGACGATGCGTTACGTCACCAACGCGAAGGGCGAGCAGATCGTCATCTCGCGTTCGGGCGAGGCGCTGATCACCGACGATATCGGCCGCGAGCGCGAACGTCACAAGATCCCGTACGGCGCGACGCTGCTGCAGCTCGACGGCGCGGCGATCAAGGCCGGCACGCAGCTGGCGACGTGGGACCCGATGACGCGTCCGATCATCACCGAGTACGGTGGTACGGTGAAGTTCGAGAACGTCGAGGAAGGCGTGACCGTCGCGAAGCAGATCGACGACGTGACCGGCCTGTCGACGCTGGTCGTGATCGACGTGAAGCGTCGCGGTTCGCAAGCTTCGAAGAGCGTGCGTCCGCAGGTGAAGCTGCTCGACGCGAACGGCGACGAAGTGAAGATCCCGGGCACGGAACACGCGGTGCAGATCGGCTTCCAGGTCGGCGCGCTGATCACCGTGAAGGACGGCCAGCAAGTGCAGGTGGGTGAAGTGCTCGCACGTATCCCGACCGAAGCGCAGAAGACGCGTGACATTACCGGCGGTCTGCCGCGGGTGGCGGAACTGTTCGAAGCGCGTTCGCCGAAGGATGCCGGCATTCTCGCGGAAGTCACCGGCACGACGTCGTTCGGCAAGGACACGAAGGGCAAGCAGCGTCTCGTCATCACGGACCTCGAAGGCAATCAGCACGAGTTCCTGATCGCGAAGGAAAAGCAGGTGCTGGTCCACGATGCTCAGGTCGTCAACAAGGGCGAAATGATCGTGGACGGCCCGGCCGATCCGCACGACATCCTGCGTCTGCAGGGTATCGAGGCGCTGTCGCGCTACATCGTCGACGAAGTGCAGGACGTGTATCGTCTGCAGGGCGTGAAGATCAACGACAAGCACATCGAGGTGATCGTTCGCCAGATGCTGCGTCGTGTGCAGATCACCGACAACGGTGATACGCGCTTCATCCCGGGCGAACAGGTCGAGCGTTCCGACATGCTGGACGAGAACGATCGCATGATCGCCGAGAACAAGCGTCCGGCGTCGTACGACAACGTGCTCCTCGGTATCACGAAGGCGTCGCTGTCGACCGACTCGTTCATCTCGGCGGCATCGTTCCAGGAAACGACCCGCGTGCTGACCGAAGCGGCGATCATGGGCAAGCGCGACGATCTGCGCGGTCTGAAGGAAAACGTGATCGTCGGCCGTCTGATCCCGGCCGGTACGGGTCTCGCGTTCCACAAGGCACGCAAGGCGAAGGAGATGTCCGACCGCGAGCGTTTCGATCAGATCGCAGCGGAAGAGGCATTCGACTTCGGCACGCCGAGCGCGCCTGCGGAAGAGCCGCAACACCCGGCAGCCGAATAAGCACGGGCGGCGCGAGCCGCCTCACGTTGCGTATTCGCTGTCGTCGAAACCGCCCGGTCCGCCGGGCGGTTTTTTTTATTCGTCGTTCACGTGCATGACGGGCTTGCCGCACGCTTGCGCAGGCCCGTCATGTGCGCGAACGAACTCGGTCGATTGGCCAACGTTGCACGATTCGCCGCGCGCTGCGCGAGCGGGTTGTTAAAATCGCGGTCATCGTTCCGCCGTCCTCGTTCTCATCATTCATGTCCCGCGCCCTCGAAATCCTCGACGAAGTCTTTGGTTATTCCGCATTTCGCGGCCAGCAGGGCGAGATCGTCGAACATGTCGCCGGCGGCGGCGATTGCCTCGTGCTGATGCCGACGGGCGGCGGCAAGTCGCTGTGCTACCAGATTCCGGCGCTGCTGCGTCGCGAAGCCGGGCAGGGCGCCGGCATCGTGGTATCGCCGCTGATCGCGCTGATGCAGGACCAGGTCGCCGCGCTCAGCGAAGTCGGCGTGCGCGCGGCCTACCTGAACTCGACGCTGTCGGGCGCCGAGGCCGCGGCGACCGAGCGCGCGCTGCGCGAGGGCGAGATCGACCTGCTGTACGTCGCGCCGGAGCGTTTGATGACCGGGCGCTTCCTCGACCTGCTCGAGCGCGCGAAGATCGGCCTGTTCGCGATCGACGAGGCGCACTGCGTGTCGCAGTGGGGGCATGACTTCCGTCCCGAATACATCCAGCTGTCGGTGCTGCACGAGCGTTTCCCGTCGGTGCCGCGCATCGCGCTGACGGCTACCGCCGACGCGATCACGCGAGACGAGATCATCCATCGCCTCGCGCTCGACGATGCGCGCGTGTTCGTGTCGAGCTTCGACCGGCCGAACATCCGCTACCGGATCGTCGAGAAGGACAACGCGCGCGCGCAGCTGCTCGACTTCATCCGCGCGGAGCACACGAACGCGGACGGCACGACCGACGCGGGCGTCGTCTACTGCCTGTCGCGCCGCAAGGTCGAGGAAACGGCCGAATGGCTGAAGGCACAGGGCGTGCGCGCGCTGCCGTATCACGCGGGGATGGAGTTCGAGGTGCGACAGAAGCACCAGGAAATGTTCCAGCGCGAGGAAGGCATCGTGATGTGCGCGACCATCGCGTTCGGCATGGGCATCGACAAGCCGGACGTGCGCTTCGTCGCCCATCTCGATTTGCCGAAGAGCGTCGAAGGCTACTACCAGGAAACCGGCCGTGCGGGCCGCGACGGGATGCCGGCGAACGCGTGGATGGCGTATGGGCTCGGCGACGTCGTCCAGCAGCGCAAGATGATCGACGAGTCCGATGCGGACGACGCGCACAAGCGCGTGCAGACGTCGAAGCTCGATGCGCTGCTCGGGCTGTGCGAGACGATCTCGTGCCGGCGTGTGCGGCTTCTGAACTACTTCGGCGAGGCGAGCCAGCCGTGCGGAAACTGCGACACGTGCCTCGAGCCGCCTGATTCGTGGGACGCAACGCGCGAGGCGCAGATGGCGCTGTCGTGCGTATTCCGCGCGCAGCGCGCGAGCGGCTTCAATTTCGGTTCGAGCCATCTGATCGAGATCCTGCGCGGCGGCCGCACCGAGAAGGTGCTGCAGCGCGGCCACGACCAGCTCAGTACGTTCGGGATCGGCGCGTCGCTGTCCGAGCCCGAGTGGCGCGCGATTTTCCGGCAGCTCGTGGCGTACGGCTATCTGGCGGTCGACCATGGCGGCTTCGGCGCGCTGATGCTGACCGAGGCCGCGAAGCCGGTGCTGAAGAACGAAGAGAAGGTCACGCTGCGCCGCTACGTGAAGCCACAGCGCACGCGCCAGTCGTCGAGCCGCAGCGGCACGCGGGTCGACCCGACGGCCGGCATGGGCACGCGCGAGCGCGCACGCTGGGATGCGCTGCGCGCGTGGCGCGCGGAAACCGCGAAGTCAGACGGCGTGCCGGCCTACGTGATTTTCCACGACGCGACGCTGGCCGAAATCGCGCGCAACGCGCCGGAGACGATCGACGACCTGCGCCACATCCCCGGCATGGGCGTGCGCAAGCTGGAACGCTTCGGCGACGAGATCATCGACGTCGTCGAATCGGCATGACACAGGTGTTCCGACCCTTCCGGTAAACCGCCCGCGCGGCTGGCAAATCACGCAAGCCGTTGACTTAGTTGGTATTTCCGGAATATCATGCTGGGTTCCGGTATTCGGTGGGCCGAGTCGCGTTCGAAGGTTCGTGTCCGTATCGCCGGTTCGGAAGTCAACTGTGCGTCGATTCTCGCTTTGCCCGAAATCGATGTGCAGATTTTGTTCAATTTCAGGAATAAACAATGCCAACCATCAACCAACTGGTTCGCAAAGGCCGTCAGTCGGAAACGACGAAGAGCAAGAGCCCGGCCCTGCAGGACTGCCCCCAGCGTCGCGGCGTGTGCACCCGTGTGTACACGACGACGCCGAAGAAGCCGAACTCGGCACTCCGTAAGGTCGCCAAGGTTCGTCTGACGAACGGCTTCGAAGTGATTTCGTACATCGGCGGTGAAGGCCACAACCTGCAGGAACACTCGGTTGTGCTGATCCGCGGCGGCCGTGTGAAGGACTTGCCGGGTGTGCGTTACCACATGGTTCGCGGCTCGCTGGATACCCAGGGCGTCAAGGACCGTAAGCAAGCGCGCTCGAAGTACGGCGCGAAGCGTGCAAAGGCTGCCAAGTAAGCAGTTTTTGATCAGGGATCGCCGCAGGGCGGTCAAGGCGGGAGTGCCGGATTGCCGGTGCTGTCGAGTAAGTGGTCACCCGGCCAAGCTGGTTAGTCGTGAAGATGTGATCGGGTTTGTTGGTGACCGCGGGGCTGGATGCAGCTCCAACTGAACAGGTAAAGGAAGAATCATGCCGCGTCGTCGCGAAGTCCCCAAGCGGGAAGTGTTGCCGGATCCGAAGTTCGGCAACGTTGATGTAGCCAAGTTCATGAACATGCTGATGCTGTCCGGCAAGAAGTCGGTCGCAGAGCGCATCGTTTATGGCGCATTCGAACAAATCCAGACCAAGGGTGGCAAGGACCCGCTGGAAGTGTTCACCGTTGCGCTCAACAACGTGAAGCCGGTGGTCGAAGTGAAGAGCCGTCGCGTTGGTGGTGCCAACTATCAGGTTCCGGTCGAAGTGCGCCCGTCGCGTCGTATGGCATTGGCGATGCGCTGGCTGCGTGAGGCTGCGAAGAAGCGCAGCGAGAAGTCGATGGCTCTGCGTCTGGCAGGTGAACTCACCGAAGCGGCCGAAGGCCGTGGCGGCGCGATGAAGAAGCGCGATGAAGTTCACCGCATGGCAGAAGCCAACCGCGCGTTCTCGCATTTCCGTTTCTAAGCGCCTGGCTGGGCTGTTTGCGGAAATAAATTCCGGGCGGGTGCGCTTTTCAGGCGCCTCGCCCGTTTGTGTTGAAGCATGATGCAGCAGGGCTGCATCGTGTTATCCCAGTAGAGGATCAAAGTGGCTCGCAAGACTCCTATCGAGCGCTACCGCAATATCGGTATTAGCGCTCACATCGACGCCGGCAAGACGACGACGACCGAGCGCATTCTGTTTTACACCGGTGTGAACCACAAGATCGGTGAAGTCCACGACGGCGCAGCAACGATGGACTGGATGGAGCAGGAACAGGAGCGTGGCATCACGATCACGTCCGCTGCTACCACGGCCTTCTGGAAAGGCATGGGCGGCAACTATCCGGAACACCGCATCAACATCATCGACACCCCGGGCCACGTCGACTTCACGATCGAAGTGGAGCGTTCGATGCGCGTGCTCGATGGCGCGTGCATGGTGTACTGCGCAGTGGGCGGTGTGCAGCCGCAGTCGGAAACGGTGTGGCGCCAGGCTAACAAGTACAAGGTGCCCCGTCTCGCGTTCGTCAACAAGATGGACCGTACCGGCGCGAACTTCTTCAAGGTCTACGACCAGCTCCGTCTGCGCCTGAAGGCGAACCCGGTTCCGGTCGTGGTGCCGATCGGCTCGGAAGAAAACTTCAAGGGCGTGGTCGACCTGATCAAGATGAAGGCGATCATTTGGGACGAAGCGTCGCAAGGCACGAAGTTCGACTACGTCGACATCCCGGCCGAGCTCGCCGAGACCTGCAAGGAATGGCGCGAAAAGATGGTCGAAGTGGCTGCTGAAGCCAGCGAAGACCTGATGAACAAGTACCTGGAAGAAGGCGATCTGCCGGAAGCCGACATCGTCAAGGCGCTGCGCGACCGTACGATCGCGTGCGAAATCCAGCCGATGCTGTGCGGTACCGCGTTCAAGAACAAGGGCGTGCAGCGTATGCTCGACGCCGTGATCGACTTCCTGCCGTCGCCGGTCGACATCCCGCCGGTCAAGGGCGAGCTCGAAAACGGTGAAGAAGCAGAGCGCAAGGCGTCGGACGACGAGAAGTTCTCGTCGCTCGCGTTCAAGATCATGACCGACCCGTTCGTCGGCCAGCTGATCTTCTTCCGTGTGTACTCGGGCGTCGTCAACTCGGGCGACACGCTGCTGAACTCGACCAAGGGCAAGAAGGAACGCCTCGGTCGTATTCTGCAGATGCACGCGAACCAGCGTGAAGAAATCAAGGAAGTCCGTGCAGGCGACATCGCTGCTGCGGTCGGCCTGAAGGAAGCGACCACGGGCGACACGCTGTGCGACCCGGCGAACCCGATCGTTCTCGAGCGCATGGTGTTCCCGGAGCCGGTGATTTCGCAGGCTGTCGAGCCGAAGACCAAGGCTGACCAGGAAAAGATGGGCCTCGCGCTGAACCGTCTGGCGCAGGAAGACCCGTCGTTCCGCGTGCAGACCGACGAAGAATCGGGCCAGACCATCATTTCGGGCATGGGCGAGCTCCACCTCGAAATTCTGGTCGACCGGATGAAGCGTGAATTCGGCGTGGAAGCGACCGTCGGCAAGCCGCAGGTTGCATACCGCGAAACGATCCGTTCGACGGCGAAGGACGTCGACGGCAAGTTCGTCAAGCAGTCGGGTGGTCGCGGTCAGTACGGTCACGCGGTCATCACGCTCGAGCCGAACGAACAGGGCAAGGGCTACGAGTTCTTCGACGAGATCAAGGGTGGTGTGATTCCGCGTGAATACATCCCGGCGGTCGACAAGGGTATCCAGGACACGCTGAAGTCGGGCGTGCTGGCTGGCTTCCCGGTCGTCGACGTGAAGGTTCACCTGACGTTCGGTTCGTACCACGACGTTGACTCGAACGAAAACGCGTTCCGCATGGCCGGTTCGATGGCGTTCAAGGAAGCGATGCGCAAGGCGAACCCGGTCGTCCTCGAGCCGATGATGGCTGTCGAAGTCGAGACGCCGGAAGACTACATGGGCAACGTGATGGGCGACCTGTCGGGCCGTCGCGGTATCGTCCAGGGCATGGAAGACATGGTTGGCGGCGGCAAGATCGTTCGCGCCGAAGTGCCGCTGTCGGAAATGTTCGGTTACTCGACGTCGCTGCGTTCGCTGACGCAAGGTCGTGCAACGTACACGATGGAGTTCAAGCACTACGCTGAAGCTCCGCGCAACGTTGCTGAAGCGATCATCAGCGCGAAGTCGAAGTAAATCTGAAGCTACCAACCGATATTTTTTGAAAGAAGAGAATCATGGCAAAAGAAAAGTTTGAGCGGACCAAGCCGCACGTCAACGTTGGTACGATTGGTCACGTTGACCACGGCAAGACGACGCTGACGGCAGCGATCACGACGGTTCTGACGAAGAAGTTCGGCGGCGAAGCGAAGGCCTACGACCAGATCGACGCGGCACCGGAAGAAAAGGCGCGCGGCATCACGATCAACACGGCACACGTCGAGTACGAAACGGCAAACCGCCACTACGCACACGTCGACTGCCCGGGCCACGCTGACTATGTGAAGAACATGATCACGGGCGCAGCGCAGATGGACGGCGCGATCCTGGTTTGCTCGGCAGCAGACGGCCCGATGCCGCAAACGCGTGAGCACATCCTGCTGGCGCGTCAGGTTGGCGTTCCGTACATCATCGTGTTCCTGAACAAGTGCGACATGGTGGACGACGCTGAACTGCTCGAGCTGGTCGAGATGGAAGTTCGCGAACTGCTGTCGAAGTACGACTTCCCGGGCGACGACACGCCGATCGTGAAGGGTTCGGCGAAGCTGGCGCTGGAAGGCGACACGGGCGAGCTGGGCGAAGTGGCGATCATGAGCCTGGCAGATGCACTGGACACGTACATCCCGACGCCGGAGCGTGCAGTTGACGGCGCGTTCCTGATGCCGGTGGAAGACGTGTTCTCGATCTCGGGCCGCGGTACGGTGGTGACGGGTCGTGTCGAGCGCGGCATCGTGAAGGTCGGCGAGGAAATCGAAATCGTCGGTATCAAGCCGACGGTGAAGACGACCTGCACGGGCGTTGAAATGTTCCGCAAGCTGCTGGACCAAGGTCAGGCAGGCGACAACGTCGGTATCCTGCTGCGCGGCACGAAGCGTGAAGACGTGGAGCGTGGTCAGGTTCTGGCGAAGCCGGGTTCGATCACGCCGCACACGCACTTCACGGCTGAAGTGTACGTGCTGAGCAAGGACGAAGGCGGCCGTCACACGCCGTTCTTCAACAACTACCGTCCGCAGTTCTACTTCCGTACGACGGACGTGACGGGCTCGATCGAGCTGCCGAAGGACAAGGAAATGGTGATGCCGGGCGACAACGTGTCGATCACGGTGAAGCTGATCGCTCCGATCGCGATGGAAGAAGGTCTGCGCTTCGCAATCCGCGAAGGCGGCCGTACCGTCGGCGCCGGCGTCGTCGCCAAGATCATCGAGTAACATCGACGATCCGCGGATCCCTCCGGGGTCCGCGATTCCACGGTAGGCAGTCGTACCGTCGAAACCGGGTGTCCAGTTTGATCTGGCACCCGGTTTTGTCTTTGTGGCGTGCGCGTTGCCGTCTTGATAAACGCATACCACCATTCCGATTTTTCGTGTAGAATCGCGGGCTTAGCAGTGGAAGTACCGTTCGGAAGCTGGCGCCTCGCTCCCCGCAGGTAACAGGTTTCGCGTTCTTTTAGTGTCCGGCGATGCAACATCGCCTCGCTCTTTTCAAGGAATCGTCATGCAGCAACAGAAAATCCGCATTCGCCTGAAGGCTTTCGACTATCGTCTGATCGATCAATCGGCTGCCGAAATCGTCGATACCGCGAAGCGGACTGGCGCAATCGTCCGTGGCCCGGTGCCGCTGCCGACGCGCATCCAGCGTTTTGACATCCTGCGTTCGCCGCACGTCAACAAGACGTCGCGCGATCAGCTCGAAATCCGTACCCACCAGCGCCTGATGGACATCGTCGATCCGACCGACAAGACGGTTGACGCGCTGATGAAGCTCGACCTGCCGGCTGGCGTCGACGTGGAAATCAAGCTGCAGTAAGGCTTTCGGCGCCATCTGGCGTGCCGGGCGGTGCTAAGTCTTTGTATTGCTTGCGGAAATCGATAAGTCGGGCTATACTGCTTGGCTTTTCGCGTATTCGCGTAAAAAAGTTGGGCCTTGCGTGCCTGGCATTTTGTAAATCAGCCCCGACCAATCGCAGTCGGGAATGGAGAAAATGATGAGCCTTGGACTCGTAGGTCGCAAGGTTGGCATGACCCGTATCTTCACGGCTGAAGGGGATTCGATTCCCGTCACCGTGCTGGACGTGTCGGACAACCGCGTGACGCAGATCAAGACTGTTGAAACCGACGGCTACACGGCCGTGCAGGTTGCATTCGGCTCCCGCCGCGCATCGCGCGTGACGAAGCCGCTGGCAGGTCATCTCGCCAAAGCCGGTGTCGAAGCCGGTGAAATCCTCAAGGAATTCCGCATTGACGCGGCCAAGGCAGCTGAGCTGTCGAATGGCGCCGTGGTCGGTGCTGATCTTTTCGAAGTGGGCCAGAAGGTCGACGTGCAAGGCGTGTCGATCGGTAAGGGCTACGCCGGTACGATCAAGCGTTACAACTTCTCCTCCGGCCGTGCTACCCACGGTAACTCGCGCTCGCACAACGTGCCGGGCTCGATCGGTATGGCGCAGGATCCGGGTCGCGTTTTCCCGGGTAAGCGCATGACGGGTCACCTCGGTGACGTTACGGTGACGGTGCAGAACCTCGAAATCGCTCGTATCGACGCAGAGCGCAAGCTGCTGCTCGTCAAGGGTGCGATTCCGGGCGCGAAGGGCGGCAAGGTTTTCGTGACGCCGGCCGTCAAGACCAAGGGGGCGAAATAATGGAACTCAAGCTCCTGAACGAAAATGGTCAGGAAGGTGCAGTGGTCAACGCGTCGGACGTCGTGTTCGGTCGTGACTACAACGAAGCGCTGATCCACCAGGTCGTCGTCGCGTACCAGGCGAATGCTCGCCAGGGTAACCGCGCACAGAAGGACCGTGAGCAAGTCAAGCACACCACCAAGAAGCCGTGGCGTCAGAAGGGTACGGGCCGCGCTCGTGCCGGTATGTCGTCGAGCCCGCTGTGGCGTGGCGGTGGTCGCATCTTCCCGAACTCGCCGGAAGAGAACTTCTCGCACAAGGTCAACAAGAAGATGCATCGCGCAGGTCTCTGCTCGATCTTCTCGCAGCTGGCCCGTGAAGGCCGTCTGTCGGTCGTCGAGGACATCATCCTCGAAGCGCCGAAGACCAAGCTGCTGGCTGACAAATTCAAGACCATGGGTCTCGACTCCGTGCTGATCATTACGGACACGGTCGACGAGAACCTGTACCTGGCTTCGCGCAACCTGCCGCACGTGGCGATTGTCGAGCCGCGCTACGCTGACCCGCTGTCGCTGATCTACTTCAAGAAAGTGCTGGTCACGAAGGCTGCGGTCGCCCAGATCGAGGAGTTGCTGTCATGAGCGAGATTCGCAAGAACGATCATCGTTTGATGCAGGTCCTGCTCGCACCGGTGATCTCGGAAAAGGCGACGCTGGTTGCCGACAAGAACGAGCAGGTCGTGTTCGAAGTCGCACCGGATGCCACGAAGCAGGAAGTGAAGGCGGCTGTCGAGCTGCTGTTCAAGGTTGAAGTTGATTCGGTCAACGTGCTGGTTCAGAAGGGCAAGCAAAAGCGCTTCGGCCGTTCGATGGGCCGCCGTAAGGACGTGAAGAAGGCGTACGTTTGCCTGAAGCCCGGCCAGGAAATCAACTTTGAAGCGGAGGCCAAGTAATCATGGCAATCGTGAAAGTTAAACCGACTTCGCCGGGTCGCCGCGCGATGGTCAAGGTGGTCAACAAGAATCTGCACCAGGGCAAGCCGTTCGCGGCACTGCTCGACTCGCAGAGCTCGACCGCCGGCCGTAACAACAACGGCCGCATCACCACGCGTCACAAGGGTGGTGGTCACAAGCAGCATTACCGTATCGTCGATTTCCGTCGCACGAAGGACGGCATCCCGGCAAAGGTCGAGCGTCTCGAGTACGACCCGAACCGTAGCGCGAACATCGCGCTGGTGCTCTACGCAGACGGCGAGCGTCGCTACATCATCGCCCCGAAGGGCCTGACCGTCGGCCAACAGCTGATGTCGGGTTCGGAAGCGCCGATCCGTGCAGGCAACACGCTGCCGATCCGCAACATTCCGGTCGGTACGACGATCCACTGCATCGAGATGCTGCCGGGCAAGGGCGCGCAAATGGCGCGTTCGGCTGGCACGTCGGCCATGCTGCTGGCACGTGAAGGCGTCTACGCGCAGGTTCGTCTGCGTTCGGGCGAAATCCGCCGCGTGCACATCGAGTGCCGTGCAACGATCGGTGAAGTCGGCAACGAAGAGCATAGCCTGCGCCAAATCGGCAAGGCTGGCGCGAACCGCTGGCGCGGTATCCGCCCGACGGTGCGTGGCGTTGCGATGAACCCGGTTGATCACCCGCACGGTGGTGGTGAGGGCAAGACGGCTGCAGGTCGCGACCCGGTGAGCCCGTGGGGTACGCCGGCTAAGGGTTACCGCACCCGCAGCAACAAGCGCACGACGACGATGATCGTCCAGCGCCGTCACAAGCGTTAAGGAGTAGGCAATGGCACGTTCTGTAAAAAAAGGTCCGTTCTGCGACGCCCATTTGCTGAAGAAAGTTGAGGCGGCTGCAGCTTCGCGCGACAAAAAGCCGATCAAGACCTGGTCGCGTCGCTCGACGATTCTGCCGGATTTCATCGGCCTGACGATCGCTGTTCACAACGGCCGTCAACACGTTCCGGTGTACATCTCGGAAAACATGGTCGGCCACAAGCTTGGCGAGTTCGCACTGACCCGTACGTTCAAGGGTCACGCGGCCGACAAGAAGGCCAAGAAATAAGGGGCAATCAAGATGGAAGTGAAAGCAATTCATCGCGGTGCCCGCATCTCGGCGCAAAAAACGCGCCTTGTGGCTGACCAGATCCGCGGTTTGCCGGTCGACAAGGCGCTGAACGTTCTGACGTTCTCGCCGAAGAAGGCGGCTGGCATCGTGAAGAAGGTTGTGCTGTCGGCAATCGCGAATGCGGAGCACAACGAAGGCGCTGATATCGACGAGCTCAAGATCAAGAGCATCTACGTCGACAAGGCTGCATCGCTCAAGCGTTTCACCGCGCGCGCCAAGGGCCGCGGTAACCGCATCGAGAAGCAATCCTGTCACATCACTGTGACGGTCGGGAATTAAGGAGCCATACGATGGGACAGAAAATTCATCCGACTGGCTTCCGCCTGGCTGTCAGCCGCAATTGGGCTTCGCGTTGGTACGCGAACAACAACAATTTCGCGGCGATGCTGCAGGAAGACATCGGTGTTCGTGAATACCTGAAGAAGAAGCTGAAGAACGCTTCGGTCGGTCGGGTCGTCATCGAGCGTCCGGCAAAGAACGCGCGCATCACGATTTACAGCTCGCGTCCGGGCGTCGTCATCGGCAAGAAGGGCGAGGATATCGAACAGCTGAAGACGGAACTGCAACGCCGCATGGGCGTGCCGGTTCACGTCAACATCGAAGAAATCCGCAAGCCGGAAACCGATGCGCAACTGATCGCTGACTCGATCACGCAACAGCTCGAGCGCCGGATCATGTTCCGTCGCGCGATGAAGCGTGCGATGCAGAACGCGATGCGTCTGGGTGCCCAAGGCATCAAGATCATGAGCGCAGGCCGTCTGAACGGTATCGAAATCGCTCGTACGGAGTGGTATCGCGAAGGTCGCGTGCCCCTTCACACGCTGCGTGCCGACATCGACTACGCGACCTCGGAAGCGAAGACGACCTACGGCATCATCGGCGTCAAGGTATGGGTGTACAAGGGCGACACGCTCGGCCGCAATGACGCGCCGGTGGTCGAAGAAGTAGCCGAAGACAAGCGTCCGCGTCGCAATGCGCGTCCGGGCGACCGTCGTCCGCGCCGTGACGGCGAAGGCGGCGCTCCGGGTGCTCGTCGTGGCGCACCGCGCCGTGGCGCCGGCAAGCCCGAAGACGGCAAGACGGGAGAATAACGATGCTGCAACCGAAACGCAGGAAGTATCGTAAAGAGCAGAAGGGTCGTAACACCGGCAAGGCGACGCGCGGCAACGCAGTGTCGTTCGGTGAATTCGGTCTGAAGGCGATCGGTCGCGGTCGTTTGACCGCACGTCAAATTGAAGCGGCGCGTCGTGCAATGACGCGTCACATCAAGCGTGGCGGCCGCATCTGGATCCGGATCTTCCCGGACAAGCCGATTTCGCAAAAGCCGGCAGAAGTGCGTATGGGTAACGGTAAGGGTAACCCGGAGTACTACGTCGCCGAAATCCAGCCGGGCAAGATGCTCTATGAAATGGACGGCGTAACCGAAGAACTGGCACGCGAAGCGTTCCGTCTGGCCGCAGCGAAGCTGCCGCTGAAGACGACGTTCATCGTGCGCCAGCTCGGCGCCTAAGGAGAAAACATGAAGGCTTCCGAACTTCTCCAGAAAGACCAGGCCGCGCTCAACAAGGAGCTGGCGGACCTGCTGAAGGCGCAATTCGGCCTGCGCATGCAACTCGCGACCCAGCAGCTCACGAACACGAGCCAGCTGAAGAAGGTTCGTCGCGACATCGCACGTGTGCGGACCGTCATGACTCAGAAGGCGAACCAGAAATGAACGATAGCGTGAAAACCTCGCTGAAGCGGACGCTGGTCGGTCGGGTCGTCAGCAACAAGATGGACAAGACCGTCACCGTGCTGATCGAGCACCGCGTCAAGCACCCGATCTACGGCAAGTATGTCGTGCGCTCGAAGAAGTACCACGCGCATGATGAAGCGAACACCTGCAACGAAGGCGATCTCGTCGAAATCCAGGAAACTCGTCCTGTTTCGAAGACGAAGGCCTGGACGGTGTCGCGCCTCGTCGAAGCAGCTCGCGTCATCTAAGCGGGCAGAGCAGTAGGCAGTAACAGGCACTTCGCCAAGAAGTGCTTGAAATCGCAAAGTTTTTGCTTGCGTGACCGGGATTATTTGTTATAATCCCGGTCTTCCCTCTTTATGGGAGCCCCGTCGCGGGCGAAGTTGGTGGGGGAAGCGGACTGGCGCCAGCCTGTCCGAAAGATTCACCGAATTGCGATGGCGGGTTTCGTTTGCCGTCGCTGCTGTTCCAACCCAAGCAGCCGATTGGCTGACGGGACCAAGACTGACCGAATGCATCATGGTGGTGCATCCGGATTAAGTTGGGAAAGACAAACCATGATCCAGACCGAATCTCGGCTCGAAGTAGCCGACAACACGGGTGCGCGTGAAGTCATGTGCATCAAGGTGCTCGGCGGCTCGAAGCGTCGTTATGCCGGCATTGGCGACATCATCAAGGTGACCGTCAAAGAAGCAACGCCGCGCGGGCGCGTGAAGAAAGGCGAAATCTACAACGCCGTGGTGGTCCGCACCGCCAAGGGTGTTCGTCGTCAAGACGGCTCGCTGATCAAGTTCGACGGCAACGCCGCTGTGCTTTTGAATAACAAGCTTGAGCCGATCGGCACCCGTATCTTCGGGCCGGTGACGCGTGAGCTGCGTAGCGAACGATTCATGAAGATCGTTTCGCTGGCGCCGGAAGTGCTGTAAGGAGTCGCGATGAACAAGATTCGCAAAGGTGACGAAGTTATCGTCGTCACTGGCAAGGACAAGGGCAAGCGCGGCGTCGTGCTGGCTGTCGGTGCAGAACATGTGACGGTTGAAGGTATCAACCTCGTCAAGAAGCATGTGAAGCCGAACCCGATGAAGGGTACGACGGGCGGCGTGGAAGCGAAGACGATGCCCCTGCATATTTCGAACGTCGCACTGGTCGACGCGAATGGCAAGGCGTCGCGTGTTGGCATCAAGGTCGAGGAAGGCAAGAAGGTTCGCTTCCTGAAGACGACCGGTGCCGTACTGAGCGCCTGACGCAGCGGAGTAAAAAATGGCTCGTTTTCAAGAGTTTTACAAAGAAAAGGTTGTGCCCGGCCTGATCGAGAAGTTCGGTTACAAGTCGGTCATGGAAGTGCCGCGCATCACCAAGATCACGCTGAACATGGGTCTTGGCGAAGCGATCGCTGACAAGAAGATCATCGAGAACGCCGTTGGCGACCTCACGAAGATCGCTGGTCAGAAGCCGGTCGTCACGAAGGCGCGCAAGGCAATCGCAGGCTTCAAGATCCGCCAGGGCTACCCGATCGGCGCGATGGTGACGCTGCGTGGTCGTGCGATGTACGAATTCCTCGACCGTTTCGTGACCGTTGCCCTGCCCCGCGTGCGTGACTTCCGCGGTGTGTCGGGCCGTGCTTTCGATGGCCGCGGCAACTACAACATCGGTGTGAAAGAGCAGATCATTTTCCCCGAAATCGACTACGACAAGATCGACGCACTGCGTGGGCTGAACATCAGCATCACGACGACTGCGAAGACCGACGACGAAGCAAAGGCACTGCTCGCCAGCTTCAAGTTCCCGTTCAGAAACTGAGGTTACCGTGGCTAAACTGGCACTGATCGAACGTGAAAAGAAGCGCGCCCGCCTGGTCGCGAAGTTCGCAGCAAAGCGCGAAGCGCTGAAGGCGATCGTCGAAGACCAAAGCAAGTCGGAAGAAGAGCGCTACGAAGCACGCCTTGAGCTGCAGCAACTGCCCCGCAACGCAAACCCGACCCGCCAGCGTAACCGCTGCGCGATCACGGGCCGTCCGCGTGGCACGTTCCGTAAATTCGGCCTCGCGCGTAACAAGATTCGTGAAATCGCATTCCGTGGCGAGATTCCTGGCCTGACCAAGGCGAGCTGGTAATAGGAGAAACGTAAATGAGCATGAGTGATCCTATCGCCGATATGCTGACTCGCATCCGCAACGCGCAGATGGTCGAGAAGGTATCGGTCGCGATGCCCTCGTCGAAGGTCAAGGTTGCAATCGCGCAAGTCCTGAAGGACGAAGGTTATATCGACGATTTCGCCGTCAAGGCGGAAGGTGCGAAGTCCGAACTGAATATCGCGCTGAAGTACTACGCAGGTCGCCCGGTCATCGAACGCCTCGAGCGCGTGTCGAAGCCTGGTCTGCGCGTGTACCGCGGCCGTAACGACATTCCGCAGGTCATGAATGGCCTGGGCGTGGCAATCGTGTCGACGCCGAAGGGCGTGATGACCGACCGCAAGGCGCGCGCTACCGGCGTCGGCGGCGAAGTCATCTGCTACGTCGCTTAAAGCCGAGGAGAGAGAAACATGTCTCGAGTAGGTAAGAGCCCGATCGCGCTGCAAGGCGCGGAAGTCAAGCTGGCCGACGGTGCTATCACCGTCAAGGGCCCGCTGGGCACCATCACGCAAGCGATCAATCCGCTCGTGAACGTGGCGAACAACGACGGCACGCTGAATCTGTCGCCGGTCGACGAAAGCCGCGAAGCAAACGCACTGTCGGGCACGATGCGCGCGATCATCGCGAATGCCGTGCACGGCGTGACCAAGGGTTTCGAGCGCAAGCTGACGCTGGTTGGCGTCGGTTATCGTGCGCAAGCGCAAGGCGACAAGCTGAACCTGTCGCTGGGTTTCTCGCACCCGGTGGTGCACCAGATGCCGGAAGGCGTCAAGGCTGAAACCCCGACGCAAACCGAAATCGTGATCAAGGGGATCAACAAGCAACAAGTCGGTCAAGTGGCTGCGGAAGTCCGCGGTTACCGTCCGCCGGAGCCCTACAAGGGCAAGGGCGTGCGCTATTCCGACGAGGTTGTGATCCTCAAAGAAACGAAGAAGAAGTAAGGGTGCGCAATCATGGATAAGACTCAATCTCGCCTGCGCCGCGCTCGCCAGACGCGTATCAAGATCGCTGAGCTGCAGGTCGCGCGTCTCGCCGTGCATCGCACGAACACGCACATCTACGCTCAAGTGTTCTCGCCCTGCGGCACCAAGGTGCTCGCCAGCGCGTCGACGCTCGAAGCAGAAGTGCGCGCCGAACTGGCCGACAAGTCGGGCAAGGGCGGTAACGTTAATGCTGCGACGCTGATCGGCAAGCGTATTGCCGAGAAGGCAAAGGCCGCCGGCATCGAATCCGTCGCCTTCGACCGCTCGGGCTTCCGCTACCATGGCCGCGTCAAGGCGCTGGCTGAGGCAGCTCGCGAAGCTGGGCTCAAGTTCTAAGGAAGGAATTCGTCATGGCAAAGATGCAAGCGAAAGTTCAGGCTGACGAGCGCGACGACGGCCTTCGCGAAAAGATGATTTCGGTCAACCGCGTGACCAAGGTCGTGAAGGGTGGCCGTATTCTCGGCTTCGCCGCACTGACCGTGGTCGGCGACGGTGATGGCCGCATCGGTATGGGCAAGGGCAAGGCGAAGGAAGTGCCGGTCGCTGTCCAGAAGGCAATGGAACAAGCTCGCCGCAACATGTTCAAGGTGCCGCTCAAGAACGGCACGCTGCAGCACGAAGTGCACGGCAAGCATGGCGCATCCGCTGTCCTCCTCGCTCCGGCGAAGGCAGGTACGGGCGTGATCGCCGGCGGCCCGATGCGCGCAGTGTTCGACGTGATGGGCGTTCAGAACGTCGTGGCAAAGAGCCACGGTTCGACGAACCCGTACAACCTCGTTCGCGCCACGCTGGACGGTCTGCGCAAGCAGTCGACCCCGGCAGACATCGCGGCGAAGCGCGGCAAGTCCGTCGAAGATATTTTGGGCTAAGCCCGGGTGGTCACCATGTCTGAAAAAACTGTCAAGGTTCAGCTCGTTAAGAGCCTGATCGGGACCCGCGAATCGCACCGCGCGACCGTGCGTGGCCTGGGCCTGCGCCGACTCAACTCGGTTAGCGAGCTGCAGGACACGCCGGCGGTCCGCGGCATGATCAACAAGGTCTCGTACCTCGTTAAGGTCATCGCGTAAGCGGCCCTACGGATCAAGGAGTTGATATGGAATTGAATAACCTGAAGCCGGCCGCTGGCGCCAAGCACGCCAAGCGTCGCGTCGGCCGCGGCATCGGTTCGGGCCTCGGCAAGACGGCTGGCCGTGGTCACAAGGGTCAGAAATCGCGTTCGGGCGGCTTCCACAAAGTCGGTTTCGAAGGCGGTCAGATGCCGCTGCAACGTCGTCTGCCGAAGCGCGGCTTCACGTCGCTGACGAAGGAATTCGTCGGTGAAGTGCGCCTGGGCGACCTCGAGAAGCTGCCGGTCGATGAAATCGATCTGCTCGCACTGAAGCAAGCCGGCCTGGTCGGCGAGCTGACGAAGAGCGCAAAGATCATCGCGACGGGCGAACTGAAGCGCAAGATCGTCGTGAAGGGTCTCGGTGCCACCAAGGGTGCGCGCGCTGCGATCGAAGCGGCTGGCGGTTCGTTCGCCGAGTGACACGCGTAGCGCGTCGTTACTTGCATTCATCGGAGAAGGTACTTGGCTAACAGCCCGAGTCTTGCAAAACCCGGTCGAAGCACGGCGAAATTCGGCGATCTGCGTCGGCGAGCGATGTTCCTGCTCCTGGCGCTGATCGTCTATCGCATCGGCGCGCACATCCCCGTGCCGGGCATCGATCCGGATCAACTGGCGAAGCTGTTCCAGAGTCAGGCGGGCGGCATCCTGGGCATGTTCAACATGTTCTCGGGTGGCGCGCTTTCCCGCTTCACGATCTTTGCGCTGGGGATCATGCCGTACATCTCGGCGTCGATCATCATGCAGTTGCTGGCGATCGTCTCGCCGCAGCTTGAGGCGCTGAAGAAGGAAGGGCAGGCAGGGCAACGGAAGATCACGCAGTACACGCGGTATTTCACCGTGGTGCTCGCGACCTTCCAGGCGTTCGGTATCGCGGCTGCGCTGGAAAACCAGCCGGGCCTCGTGATCGACCCCGGCATGCTGTTCCGGCTGACGACGGTCGTGACGCTGGTTACCGGCACGATGTTCCTGATGTGGCTGGGTGAGCAGATCACCGAGCGTGGTCTGGGCAACGGCATCTCGATCATCATCTTCGGCGGGATCGCAGCAGGGTTCCCGAATGCCGTCGGTGGGCTGTTCGAGCTGGTGCGCACGGGTTCGATGAGCATCATTTCGGCGATCATCATCGTCGTTCTGATTGCCGCGGTGACTTACTTGGTCGTGTTCATCGAACGCGGTCAGCGCAAGATCCTCGTGAACTACGCGAAGCGCCAGGTCGGCAACAAGATCTACGGTGGCCAGTCGTCGCACTTGCCGCTGAAGCTGAACATGTCGGGCGTGATTCCGCCGATCTTCGCGTCGTCGATCATCCTGTTTCCGGCCACGATTCTCGGCTGGTTCAGCACGGGTCAGCCGTCGGGAAGCTGGATCTCCAACACGTTGCATAACGTCGCGGAGGCGCTGAAGCCGGGTCAGCCGGTCTATGTGCTGCTGTACACGCTGGCAATCGTGTTTTTCTGCTTCTTCTACACCGCACTGGTGTTCAACAGCAGGGAAACCGCGGACAACCTGAAGAAGAGCGGCGCGTTTGTTCCGGGCATTCGTCCGGGCGATCAGACCGCACGATATATCGACCGCATCCTCACGCGTCTGACGCTGGCCGGTGCGATCTACATCGTCTTCGTGTGTCTGCTGCCGGAATTCCTGGTGCTGCGCTGGAACGTGCCGTTTTATTTTGGTGGAACGTCGCTGCTGATCATTGTCGTCGTCACGATGGACTTCATGGCGCAGGTGCAGTCGTACGTTATGTCGCAACAGTATGAGTCGCTGCTCAAGAAGGCAAACTTCAAGGGCGGCAACATCCCAATGCGTTAATTAAGGACTATGGCCAAAGACGATGTAATCCAGATGCAAGGTGAGGTGATCGAAAACCTCCCGAATGCGACCTTCCGTGTGAAGCTGGAAAACGGCCATGTCGTGTTGGGGCATATCTCCGGGAAGATGCGGATGCACTACATCCGCATCCTGCCGGGCGACAAGGTGACGGTTGAATTGACGCCTTACGATCTGTCTCGTGCGCGGATCGTGTTCCGGGCGAAGTGATTTGAAAAAAGGGTATTATCATGAAAGTGATGGCATCGGTTAAGCGCATTTGCCGCAATTGCAAGATCATCAAGCGCAAAGGCGTCGTTCGCGTGATCTGCAGCTCGGATCCGCGCCACAAGCAGCGCCAAGGCTGACCGCGCGTTTGTTTGCGCTTTTTGTTTGAGGAAAAACAATGGCTCGTATCGCAGGGGTTAACATCCCGAATCACCAGCATACCGAGATCGGCCTGACGGCAATCTTCGGTATCGGCCGCACGCGCTCGCGCAGCATCTGCACGGCAGCTGGCGTGGAATTCTCGAAGAAGGTCAAGGACCTGACCGACGCAGACCTCGAAAAGCTGCGTGAAGAAGTGGGCAAGTTCATCGTCGAAGGCGATCTGCGCCGTGAAGTGACGATGAACATCAAGCGCCTGATGGACCTCGGTTGCTACCGTGGTGTTCGTCATCGCAAGGGCCTGCCGATGCGCGGTCAGCGTACGCGTACGAACGCACGTACCCGCAAGGGTCCGCGTCGTGCAGCGCAAGCGCTGAAGAAGTAAGCGGAACTGACAGTTACAGGAAAACGTAATGGCTAAGGCTTCGAACACCGCGGCGCAACGCGTTCGCAAGAAGGTTAAGAAGAACGTCGCTGAAGGCGTGGTTCACGTTCACGCGTCGTTCAACAACACGATCATCACGATCACCGATCGCCAGGGCAATGCACTGGCATGGGCGACGTCGGGCGGCCAGGGCTTCAAGGGCTCGCGCAAGTCGACGCCGTTCGCTGCTCAGGTTGCTGCTGAGTCGGCCGGTCGCGTGGCGATGGAATACGGCGTGAAGAATCTGGAAGTGCGGATCAAGGGCCCGGGCCCGGGTCGTGAGTCGGCAGTGCGCGCACTGCATGGCCTCGGCATCAAGATCACCGCGATTTCGGACGTCACCCCGATTCCGCACAACGGCTGCCGTCCGCCGAAGCGCCGTCGTATCTAAGAATGTGCTGGCACGTTCGTGCTGGCACATTTGCCTGTCGCCGCGTAGCGTCGACGGGCGTTGCTTTTTTGATTGACTAAGCCCACCGTTCGCCCCAAAGGGCGCGAACTAGCGCGGATTTCGATCCGCGTGACTGATTGATAAAGGAATGCAAAGTGGCACGTTATATCGGCCCTAAGGCCAAGCTGTCCCGCCGTGAAGGCACCGACCTGTTCCTGAAGAGCGCGCGCCGCTCGCTCGCCGACAAGTGCAAGCTCGACAGCAAGCCGGGTCAGCACGGTCGTACCTCGGGCGCACGTACGTCCGACTATGGTACGCAGCTGCGTGAAAAGCAAAAGGTCAAGCGCATTTACGGCGTCCTGGAGCGTCAGTTCCGCCGCTACTTCGCTGAAGCCGACCGTCGCAAGGGCAACACGGGTGAAAACCTGCTGCAACTGCTCGAGTCGCGTCTCGACAACGTCGTGTATCGCATGGGCTTCGGCTCGACCCGCGCTGAAGCGCGTCAGCTGGTGAGCCACAAGTCGATCACCGTGAACGGCGTCGTCGCGAACGTGCCGTCGCAGCAAGTGAAGGCGGGTGACGTCGTCGCGATCCGCGAAAAGGCAAAGAAGCAGGCGCGTATCGTCGAAGCGCTGTCGCTGGCCGAGCAAGGCGGCATGCCGAGCTGGGTTGCAGTCGATGCGAAGAAGTTCGAAGGCACGTTCAAGCAAATGCCGGAACGCGCTGACATCGCAGGCGACATCAACGAAAGCCTGATCGTCGAATTGTATTCGCGTTAATCCGATTGACGGCCGAGGTACCCCGATTGCGTTACGCAAGGAGGGGCCTCGGCTGTTTATTTTCTGGTTGTTACCGGTCAGCCTTATCGGTGTAACGAGCCGAGGGTATTGAAAAGGAAAGCCCATGCAAACCAGTTTGCTGAAACCCAAGATCATCGCCGTGGAATCGCTGGGCGAGAACCACGCGAGGGTGGTCATGGAACCGTTCGAACGCGGTTACGGCCACACCTTGGGCAATGCGCTTCGCCGCGTGCTGCTGTCGTCGATGGTTGGCTACGCGCCGACCGAAGTCACGATCGCCGGCGTGGTGCACGAGTATTCGACGCTTGATGGCGTGCAAGAGGACGTCGTCAACCTGCTGCTGAACCTGAAGGGTGTGGTGTTCAAGCTGCACAACCGTGACGAAGTGACGGTGACCCTGCGCAAGGAAGGCGAAGGCGTCGTCACGGCCGGCGATATCGAGCTGGCTCACGATTGCGAAGTCATCAACCCGAATCACGTGATCGCACACCTGTCGAAGGGCGGCAAGCTCGACGTTCAGATCAAGATCGAAAAGGGTCGCGGCTACGTGCCCGGCAACGTCCGTCGCTATGGCGAAGACACGGCCAAGATCATCGGCCGCATCGTTCTCGACGCGTCGTTCTCGCCGGTTCGCCGCGTGAGCTACGCAGTTGAAAGCGCACGTGTCGAGCAGCGTACCGACCTCGACAAGCTCGTGATGAACATCGAGACGAGCGGCGTGATCACCCCGGAAGAGGCGATCCGTCAATCGGCCCGCATCCTGGTCGACCAGCTGTCCGTGTTCGCGGCACTGGAAGGCACGGAAACGGCTGCAGAGGCACCGTCGCGCGCACCGCAGATCGATCCGATCCTGCTGCGTCCGGTGGACGATCTCGAGCTGACGGTTCGTTCGGCGAACTGCCTGAAGGCCGAGAACATCTACTACATCGGCGACCTGATCCAGCGCACGGAAAACGAGTTGCTGAAGACGCCGAACCTCGGTCGCAAGTCGCTCAACGAGATCAAGGAAGTGCTCGCTTCGCGCGGTCTCACGCTGGGCATGAAGCTCGAAAACTGGCCGCCGGCTGGTCTCGACAAGTAAGCCCGGTTGTTGCTGTAGTTGGCAAAGATGCGGATTTTCCTTTAAGATCCGCATCTTGCTTTTTTCGTTACCGGCCCGTGCACCCCAGCGGTGCGATAGAAGAGCTGGATCAAAACTTTGAATCAAGGAAACTGAAATGCGCCATCGTCATGGTCTGCGGAAACTGAACCGCACGAGCAGCCACCGTCTGGCTATGCTCCGTAACATGTCCAACTCGCTGATCGAGCACGAAGTCATCAAGACGACGCTGCCGAAGGCGAAGGAACTCCGTAAAGTCGTCGAGCCGCTGATCACGCTCGGCAAGAAGCCGTCGCTGGCAAACCGTCGCCTGGCGTTCAACCGCCTGCGCGATCGTGACTCGGTGGCGAAGCTGTTCGACGTGCTCGGTCCGCGTTTCGCGAACCGTCCGGGCGGCTACCTGCGCGTGCTGAAGTTCGGCTTCCGCGTCGGCGACAACGCACCGATGGCACTGGTCGAGCTGCTCGATCGTCCGGAAGTCGACGAAACGGAAAACGTGCAAGAAGCCGAGTAAGCTTCCAGTACGCAGCAGTATCTGAAAAGGGCCGGGCAAATGCTTGGCCCTTTTTGTTTTTGTGGCGCCGCGGGCTGCGATCGATTGTCGCAGCCCGCGGCCGGCAGCGTCGCGCAGGCTGCGCTACGATACGGAACTGTCGGCGCGGACCTTCGATGGGCCGATCGTGGCGGCGGAAGCCGGCAAAAACCAGCCAGGAGGGCGCGTATGGTGGTGGTGTTGATGCTGACGACGGTGCCGGACGCGGCGACGGCCGCAGCGCTCGCCGACGGCGCGCTCGATGCGCGGCTTGCCGCGTGCGTATCGGAGCTCGGTGCGATCAAGTCGCGCTACCACTGGCAGGGCAAGGTCGAGACGGCCGACGAGATCCAGTTGCTGTTCAAGACGAGCCCCGTGCGCTCGCTCGAACTGGAGCGATTTATTCTCGCGCATCATCCGTACGAGACGCCGGAAATCGTCTCGTGGCAGGCGACGGCTTCGGCCGCATACGGCCAGTGGGTGACCAGCGAAACTCAACGTCTATTTCATGTTTAACGGTATGGCGCTTTCCGTGCGCGTGCGCGCGCTGCGGGTCCTCGCAGTCCTGTTGTCGTTCATGTTCATGCTGGGCGGCCTGTCGGTCGCGCGCGCGGCCGACGATTTTCTCGATCCGTCGGTCGCATTCAAATTCAGCGCGAGCGAAGCGCCGGGGCAGGTGGACGTCCGCTTCAAGGTCGCCAATGGCTATTACCTGTACCGAGAGCGGTTCGCTTTCGCGGTGAAGGGCGGGCAGGCGACGCTCGGCGATCCACTGTTCCCGGCCGGTCATGTGAAGTTCGACCAGACGTTCCAGAAGGAAGTCGAGACCTATCGCGACGAGGTCGTGATTCATGTGCCGGTCAAGCAGGCGGCGGGGCCGTTCGAGCTCGCGGTGACGTCGCAGGGGTGCGCCGACGAAGGGATCTGCTATCCGCCCGCGGAGCACGTCGTGAAGGTCGACGGCGCGGCGCTGGGCGCGGCCGCGCCGGCCGACGGCGCACCGGCCTCGGGCAACTGGTTCGACAAGGTCACGAGCGCGGATTTCGCGCAGTCGCTGCTCGAGGGGCACGGCTTCTTCACGATCGTCGCGCTGTATTTCGTCGCGGGCGTCGTGCTGAGTCTCCTGCCCTGTTCGTATCCGATGATTCCGATCGTGTCGGCGATCATCATCGGCCAGGGCACGCGGGCGACGCATGCGCGCGGCTTTGCGCTGTCGCTGACGTACGTGGTCGGCATGGCGCTCGTCTATACGGTGCTGGGCATCGCGGCGGCGCTGGTCGGCCAGAGCCTTGGCGCGTGGTTGCAGAACCCGTGGGTGCTCGGCGCGTTCGGCGTGCTGCTCACGGCATTCGCGGTATCGCTGATTTCCGGCAAGGACATCGCATTGCCCGAGCGCTGGCAGAACGGCGCGGCCGAAGCCTCGCGCGCGCGGCAGGGCGGCCACTTCGTCGCCGTCGCCGCGATGGGTGCGTTGTCGGCGCTGGTCGTCGGCGCGTGCATGACGGCGCCGCTGTTCGCGGTGCTCGCGTTCATTGCGCACACCGGCAATGCGTGGCTCGGCGGTGCCGCGCTGTTCGCAATGGGGCTGGGGCTCGGCGTGCCGCTGCTCGTCGTCGGCATCGGTGCCGGCACGGTGCTGCCGCGCGCGGGCGCATGGATGGATGGCGTGAAGGTGTTCTTCGGCATCGTGCTGCTCGCCGCCGCGCTGTGGATCGTGTGGCCGGTGCTCGCGGGCGGGCTGAAGATGGTGCTCGCCGCGCTGTGGCTGCTCGTTGCGGCGGCGGCGCTCGGCCTGTTCACGCCGCATGCCGGCGCCGCGTCGATCTGGCGCCGTCTCGGTCGCGGCCTCGGTGCGGCGCTCGCGATCTGGGCCGCGACGCTGCTCGTCGGGCTCGCGGCGGGCTCCAACGACCCCGTGAAGCCGCTGGCCGTACTCGCGGCGCGCACGGTTGCGTCGGGCGATGCGTCGGCAGCCGGCGCGGCGGCCGGGCAGGCGGGCCCCGCGTTCGCGTCGGTACGCTCCAGCGGCGAGCTCGACGCGCTGCTCAAGACGTCGGGCCGACCCGTGATGCTCGACTTCTACGCCGACTGGTGCGTGAGCTGCAAGGAGATGGAGCATCTGACGTTCACTGATTCGCGCGTGCAGGCGCGGCTCGCGCAGCTTCACCTGGTGCGCGCGGACGTCACCGCGAACAATCCGGCGGACCAGGCGCTCCTCAAGCGCTTCAACCTGTTCGGGCCGCCGGGCATCATCTTCTTCGATCGCAACGGCAATGAGATCGGCCGCGTGGTCGGCTATCAGGCGGCAGAGACGTTCCTGCGCAGCCTCGATCGCGCGGCGGTGCCGACGGTGTAAGGCGCGCGCGTCCACGCATATAGGCGCCCGCTACGCCGGCCGGACGACAAATACAAAACGGCGGGACACCGATGAAGTGTCCCGCCGTTTTTCTTGATACGCGCCGTCGTGCGGCTCAGCGCTGCGCTTTCAGCAGACGGGCAGCGTCGAGCGCGAAGTACGTGAGGACACCGTCGGCGCCTGCGCGCTTGAATGCGAGCAGCGATTCGAGCACAACCTTGTCGTGGTCGAGCCAGCCGTTCATCGCGGCGGCCTTCAGCATCGCGTATTCGCCGCTCACCTGGTACACGTAGGTCGGGAAGCGGAACTCGTCCTTCACGCGGCGCACGATGTCGAGATACGGCATGCCGGGCTTGACCATCACCATGTCGGCGCCTTCGTCGATGTCGAGGCGCACTTCGCGCAGCGCTTCGTCGCTGTTCGCCGGATCCATCTGGTAGGTCATCTTGTTGCCCTTGCCCAGATTGGACGCCGAGCCGACCGCATCGCGGAACGGGCCGTAGAACGCCGACGCGAACTTGGCCGAATAGGCCATGATGCGCGTATGGATATGGCCGTCGCTTTCCAGCATCTCGCGGACTGCGCCGATGCGCCCGTCCATCATGTCCGACGGCGCGACGATGTCGACGCCGGCTTCCGCCTGCGCGCGCGCCTGGTCGACCAGGATCTCGATCGTGTCGTCGTTGACCACGTAGCCGTTTTCGTCGAGCACGCCGTCCTGGCCGTGGCTCGTGTACGGATCGAGCGCGACGTCGGTCAGCACGCCGAGCTCGGGGAAACGCTTCTTCAGCTCGCGCACCGCGCGCGGGATCAGGCCTTCCGGATTGGCCGCTTCGCGGCCGTCCGGCGTTTTCAGCGACGGCTCGATGGCCGGGAACAGCGACAGCACGGGCACGCCGAGTTCGACGCACTGCTCGGCGACGTGCATCAGCAGATCGACCGACACGCGCTCGACGCCGGGCATCGACGGGACTGCCTGACGTTCGTTGGTGCCGTCGACGACGAACACCGGGTAGATCAGGTCGTCGGTGGTCAGGCGGTTTTCGCGCATCAGGCGCCGGGAGAAGTCGTCGCGGCGCATCCGGCGCGGACGATGAAGCGGATGGAAGCTCATGGCGATTTGGCAGAAATCAGGGCAAGAAGGACCTTACGGAACCCTTAGGTCATTTTCGAGATCGTTGGTATATGATAGCGATCGAGCGGCACGCGTCGCGTGCAGCTCCCCGCTTCTCCTCCCTGAGCGGGTGCCTGTCGTTTTTCGATTAGGCTGTTTGACCCGCCGTTCAACGGCGGGTTTTTTTATGAGCCGGCCGAATTCGCAGGTGCCGTCAGGTGCGCACGGCCGATCCCGGCCGCGCGTTGCCCGCTCATTGTGCTACAGGCTCGCCTTTTTCGTCGGCGGCGGACGGCCGCACCCAACTCTCGATCAGCTCGTGCGCTTCGTCGAGCCCCGTGCGCTTCAGCGCCGAGAACAGCTGGACGGTCAGCTTGCCCTTCACGCCCTGGTCGCGATACGCGTCGAGTCCCTTCTGCGTGTTACGCAGCGCGTTGATGCTTTCCTGGCGCGTCAATTTGTCGCACTTCGTCAGCAGCGTGTGGATCGGCTTGCCGGTCGGCGCGAACCACTCGATCATCCGGCGATCGAGGTCGGTCAGCGGGCGGCGCGAATCCATCATCAGGATCAGGCCGCACAGCTGCGAACGCGTCGCGAGATAGGACGACAGCAGCATTTCCCAGTGGGCCTTCGCGGCCCCCGGCACTTCCGCGTAACCGTAGCCGGGCAGGTCGACGAGGTTCGCGACGGGCTCGGCGGCCGGGCCGACGGAGAAGTAGTTGATGTGCTGCGTGCGACCGGGCGTCTTCGACGCGAACGCGAGCCGCTTCTGATTGCACAGCACGTTGATCGCCGTCGATTTGCCGGCATTCGAGCGGCCCGCGAACGCGATTTCCGGTTGCACCGTCGGCGGCAGGTCGCGCAGATGGTTGACGGTCGTGTAGAAGCGGGCTTGATGGAGCAAAAAGGCCATGGGGGAAACCGGAGGGACGGGGCGGCGCGAGCCGCTTGGTGGAGGCGGGGTAGCCCCGATAGGCGCGGGAGCTTTCAGCGCGATATTGTACAATACGCCGGTTTTGCCGAAGGGCTGCGGGCGCCTGCCTCGCGCTTTTATGCAGCTTCTGCGGTAGACTGGTCGACGTCGTTTTTTGCAGAACCTCAAATTCCCACAAGACGAAACAGGGTGTGCGAATGAATCGACTGTGCAAGTCTCTGATGGTGCTTCAGGTTGCAGCAGGGTTCGTAGGTTTCGTAGCGGAGGCAAACGCGGCGGATGCGGCAAAGCCGGATCTGGACCGCGGCAAGGCGATTGCCGGGCAAGTCTGCGCGTCGTGTCACGGCGCCGACGGCAACAGCGCATCGGGCAGTTTTCCGAAGCTCGCCGGCCAGCATCCCGAATATCTGGTCAAGCAGTTGAACGACTTCAAGGCCCAGCCGGGCGCGAAGGGGCCGGCGCGGACCAATCCGGTGATGGTCGGGTTTGCGAGCGCGTTGAGCGCGGACGACATGCGCAACGTCGCCGCGTATTACGGATCGCAGTCCACGAAGCTCGGCACCGCACGCGATGCGGCGACCGTGCCGATCGGCCAGAAGATCTATCGCGGCGGCATCGCGGAAAAGGGTGTGCCCGCCTGCGCGAGCTGCCACGGGCCGACGGGGCAGGGGATTCCGGTCCAGTACCCGCGTTTGTCGGGGCAGTGGGCCGATTACACGGTGGCCCAGTTGACCGCGTTCCAGCAGGGTGTCGGCGCGCGCAACAACAACGAGGCGATGCATCAGATCGCATCACGTCTGTCGGACAACGAGATCAAGGCCGTCGCGGATTACATCGCGGGCCTGCGTTGAACGGACGGTCGCGAATGGAATGACCGGACGCCCGAAGGGCGGCCGGAGTCAGAACAAGAAAAGGGTGGGGCGCCGCACCGTTGCGGTTGCCTCGCCCTTTTTTGTCGGCACTCGCCGGGCCGTCCCAAGAGTGCTGACCGCCCCCGCGGGGGCAGCGAACATAGTGAGCGTGGGGGCTGTTTCCCCTTAGTCGGAGTTTGAATGAGCGTTACCACGTCGGGGTTGCAGTCGAAGTCGGGTCAAAGTGCGTCCAGGCGCGCGGTCGAGTTGCTGAGCTCGATGCGCTTCGCGATCGCACTGTTGGTGGTGCTGTCGATCGCGAGCATCGTCGGGACGGTCCTGACCCAGGATGACCCGTATCCGAACTACGTGAACCAGTTCGGGCCATTCTGGGCGGACATCTTCCGCTCGCTGGGCCTGTACAACGTGTACAGCGCGTGGTGGTTCATGCTGATCCTGATTTTCCTCGTCGTGTCGATCTCGCTGTGCGTGATCCGCAACGCGCCGAAGATGCTTGCCGACGCGAAGAGCTGGAAGGACAAGGTGCGCGAAGGCAGCCTGCGCGCCTTCCACCACAAGGCCGAATACTCGGCGTCCGGCACGCGCGCGACCGTCGCGGCCTCGCTTGCCACGTTCGTCACCAAGGCCGGCTACAAGCACGTCGTGCGTGAAACCGACGGTGCAACGCTGATCTCCGCGAAACGCGGCGCGCTGACGAAGTGGGGCTACATCTCCGCGCACCTTGCGATCGTCGTGATCTGTATCGGCGGCCTGCTGGACAGCAACCTGCCGATCAAATTCCAGATGTGGATGTTCGGCAAGAGCCCGGTCAACACGAGCGCGACGATCAGCGAAATCTCGCCCGACCATCGGTTGTCCGCGTCGAACCCGACGTTCCGCGGCTACGCGTGGGTGCCGGAAGGCCAGTTCGTGTCCACCGCGATCCTGAACCAGCCGAGCGGTTCGCTGATCCAGGACCTGCCCTTCTCGATCCAGCTCAACAAGTTCATCGTCGACTACTACACGACGGGGATGCCGAAGCTGTTCGCGAGCGACATCGTCGTGATCGATCGCGAGACGGGCCAGAAGATCCCGGCGCGCGTCGAGGTCAACAAGCCGTTCACGTACAAGGGCGTGTCCATCTACCAGTCGAGCTTCCAGGACGGCGGCTCGCAGATGGAGATGACGGCCTACCCGATGACGGGCGGCAACGCGAAGACCTTCGCGGTGAAGGGCACGATCGGCAGCACGGCGCCGCTGCAGATGCCGGGCAGCGACGGCGACACGATCGAATTCTCCGACTTCCGGGCGATCAACGTCGAGAACATGGCGGACGCGAACGGCAAGCCGGACGTGCGCGGCGTCGCGAAGACGGAGTCGCTCAAGGAAGCATTCGACGAGCGGCTCGGTTCGGGCGCGAAGACGTCGAAGCCGATGCAGCTCCACAACATCGGCCCGTCTGTGCAGTACAAGATTCGCGGCAAGGACGGCCAGGCGCGCGAATTCAACAACTACATGCTGCCCGTCGACATGGGCGGCACGCGCGTGTTCCTCGCCGGCGTGCGCGCGAGCCCGAACGATCCGTTCCGCTACATGCGGATTCCGGCCGACAGCCAGGATTCGATCGGCGAATGGATGCGCCTGCGCGCCGCGCTCGAGGATCCGGCCGTGCGTGCCGACGCCGCCGCACGTTTCGCGCAGCGTTCGCTGCCGACGACCGAAGCGTCGCTGCGCGGCCGCCTGCAGGACAGCGCGTTCAAGGTGCTGACCCTTTTTGCGGCGAGCGACGACAGCGTCGGCCGCGGCGCCGACGGCCAGCCGGTCGGCGGCTTCCAGGCGGTGGCGACGTTCATCGACCGCTCGGTGCCGAAGGCCGAGCAGGAAAAGGCGGCCAGCCTGCTGCTGCGCATGCTCGAGGGGTCGATGTGGGAGGTCTGGCAGATCGCACGCGAGCGTGCCGGCGAGCCGGCCGCCCAGCAGGGCGCCGACACGATCCGCTTCGTGCAGAACGCGATCAATGCGCTATCCGACAGCTTCTTGTACGGATCGCCGGTCTATTTGCAGCTCGACTCCTTCAAGCAGGTGCAAGCTTCGGTATTTCAGCTGACGCGCGCACCCGGCAAGAATCTGGTGTATCTTGGCAGCCTGCTGTTGGTCGCCGGCATCTTCTCGATGTTCTACGTGCGCGAGCGGCGACTCTGGTTCTGGCTCAAGGACGCCGGTTCGGGCGTCGATGTGGTGATGGCGATGTCCACGGCCCGCAAGACCTTCGATTTCGAGAAAGAATTCGTGCAGACGCGCGACGCGGCCGGCGCCGCCTTGCGCGCCACGCCGCGCGACGCCGCACCCGCCGGTGCGGCAGCGACTGCCCGTCCGCCCGCCGGCGACGGTTCCGATTCCGAGAATTCCACCCGGTAACATCATGGATCTCACTCAAGTTTCCTCTTCCCGTTCGGGGCCGGTCCAGGCCCCGAATCCGGCGCCGTTGTTCGACGACCGTCCGTTCCTCGCGCGCCTGTCGATCATCGACTGGCTGTTCGCCCTGGCACTCGTCGTCGGTGCGGGCTATGCGTTCGTGCATTACAACGAACACATGAATTACTACGACAAGGCGGTGATGATCGGCACGGTGCCGGCGCTTGTCGTGCTCGGCTGGCGCTGGAAGCCTGCGCGGCTGATGATGGCGTCGATCGCGGTGCTGTCGCTGCTGTCGATCCAGATCTACCAGGGTGATCTCGCGCGCGCCGATTCGGCGTTCTTCCTCAAGTACTTCCTGTCGAGCCAGTCCGCGATTCTGTGGATGAGCGCGCTGTTCGTGCTCGCGACGATCTTCTACTGGATCGGCCTGCTCGCGCGCTCCGAATCGGGCTCCGCGATCGGCCAGAAAATGACGTGGGTCGCGGTGCTGATGGGTTTCACCGGCCTGATGGTGCGCTGGTACGAGTCCTACCTGATCGGTGCCGACGTCGGGCATATCCCGGTGTCGAATCTGTATGAAGTCTTCGTGCTGTTCAGCCTGATCACCGCGCTGCTTTATCTGTATTACGAAGGCCACTACGGCACGCGCTCGCTCGGCGCGTTCGTGCTGCTGGTCATCAGCGCGGCCGTCGGCTTCCTGATGTGGTATTCGGTCGCGCGCGACGCGCAGCAGATCCAGCCGCTCGTGCCGGCGCTGCAGAGCTGGTGGATGAAGATTCACGTGCCGGCGAACTTCATCGGCTACGGCAGCTTCGCGCTGTCGGCGATGGTGTCGGTCGCGTACCTGATGAAGGAGCGCGGCGTGCTCGCCGATCGCCTGCCGACGCTCGAGGTGCTCGACGACGTGATGTACAAGTCGATCGCGGTCGGTTTCGCGTTCTTCACGATCGCAACGATCCTCGGCGCGCTGTGGGCCGCTGAAGCATGGGGTGGTTACTGGAGCTGGGACCCGAAGGAAACCTGGGCGCTGATCGTGTGGCTCAACTACGCGGCCTGGCTGCACATGCGCCTGATGAAGGGCCTGCGTGGCGCGGTCGCCGCCTGGTGGGCGCTCACGGGCCTGCTCGTGACGACGTTCGCGTTCCTCGGCGTCAACATGTTCCTGTCCGGGCTGCATAGCTACGGCAAGCTGTAAGATTTCCGACGTTGGTCCGACAAAAGACCGCCGGCGCACTGCGTGCCCGGCGGTTTTCTTTTGTAACGGGCGGGCGGGTCCGGGCGTCGAACGGCGCAGCACGGGTCGGGTCGAACGCTCATGAAGCGTGCGCGCCGCGCATGCAGGAGGAGCAGCACGATGTGGATCAAACACTCTTTGCGCACCGTACTGACCGGCGGTGATATCGCGCAGAGCCAGATTACGCCGCGCGCGGTATTCGAGAACCGGCGGCGCGTATTGCAGGCCGCCGGCCTGGCGGCGGCGGGCGGATTGCTCGGCGGCAGCGACGCGGCGTTCGCGGCCTATGCGTCGCCGGACGCGCGGGCCGCGAAGCTTGCGGCGAAAACTAACCCGAGGTTCGTCGCGGCCGACAAGGTGACGCCGTTCAAGGACATCACGTCCTACAACAACTTCTACGAATTCGGCACCGACAAGAGCGACCCGGCCCAGAACGCGGGCACGCTGCGGCCGCGCCCGTGGCGCTTGAGCGTCGAGGGCGAGGTGCTGCACCCGAAGGTGTTCGATCTCGACGAACTGCTGAAGCTCGCGCCGCTCGAGGAGCGCGTGTACCGGCTGCGTTGCGTCGAAGGATGGTCGATGGTGATTCCGTGGATCGGCGTGCCGCTGTCCGAGCTGATCAAACGCGTGCAGCCGACCGGCAACGCGAAATACGTGCAGTTCATCACGCTGGCCGACCCGTCGCAGATGCCTGGGTTGTCGGCGCCGGTGCTCGATTGGCCGTATTCGGAAGGGCTGCGGATGGACGAGGCGATGAATCCGCTGACGCTGCTGACGATGGGCATGTACGGCCAGGTGCTGCCGAACCAGAACGGCGCGCCGGTGCGGATCGTCGTGCCGTGGAAGTACGGCTTCAAGAGCGCGAAGTCGCTGGTGAAGATCCGCTTCGTCGACAAGCAGCCAAAGACGAGCTGGAACACGTATGCGTCGAACGAATACGGCTTCTATTCGAACGTGAACCCGAACGTCGATCACCCGCGCTGGAGCCAGGCGACCGAGCGCCGGATCGGCGAGGACGGCTTCTTCACGCCGAAGCGCAAGACGCTGATGTTCAACGGCTATGGCGATCTCGTGGCGTCGATGTATCAGGGCATGGACCTGAAAAAGAACTTCTGAGCTTGCCGGTGAGAAACGACATTCCTTCCTCCACGCTGACGCCCGCGCGCGCGTCCGGCATGCGCACGGCTGCCGCCGGTGGTGCAGGGGCCGGGGCGGCGCGTACCGCCTCGCCGCGCTGGCTTGCCCCCGCCAAGGTGCTGGTGTTCGCGGCCGGTCTCTATCCGCTCGCGCGTCTTGTGCTGTTCGGGCTGACCGACCGGCTCGGCGCGAACCCGATCGAGTTCATCACGCGTTCGACGGGCCTCTGGACGCTGGTGATGCTCTGCATCACGCTCGCCGTCACGCCGCTTCGGCGCGTGACGGGCGTTCCCGCATTGCTGCGCTTTCGCCGGATGATCGGCCTGTTCGCGTTCTTTTACGCGACGCTGCATTTCACGACGTATCTGTGGTTCGACAAGTGGTTCGACGTGCTCGCGATCCTGAAGGACGTCGGGAAGCGTCCGTTCATCACGGTCGGCTTCGCCGCGTTCGTGTTGCTGATTCCGCTGGCCGCGACGTCGCCGCGCGCGATGGTGCGCCGGCTCGGCCGTCACTGGGCGACGCTGCATCGCGCAATCTATGCGATTGCGCTGTTCGGCGTGCTGCATTTCTGGTGGATGAGGGCAGGCAAGCACAATCTCGCGCAGCCGAAGCTCTACGCGACGATCGTCGCGGTGCTGCTCGGCTGGCGGCTGCTTGAATGGGGCTGGCGGCGCATCCGTGCTTGACGATGCGGGCCTGAAAAAAACAAAAGGCGATGACGGGAAGTCATCGCCTTTGTTGCGAACGAAACCGCGCGGGCCGCGGGGTGCGATTATTGCGCGACAACCGGGCCGGATGCGGGCGTCGCGGCTCTCGACGCATCGCTCGACAGCTCCGGCGACAGCGTGAGCGGTGTGCCGGAAGAATCGGGAATGCTTTCGGTCGACGCGTTTTCATCGGTCGGCGTGACGTCCGACGGCGGCGTGTCCTGTTGCTGGATGGGCTTCGCCGGCAACGGCGGCACGGTGGGCAGATAGAGCGGGCCGCGTTGACCGCAGCCGGCAAGTATCGCCAAAGCCGCTACAATCGCGCTCATCCGGAAAACGACTCGCATGATCGTCCCTGAACAATTTAACCGATAGAGTTTAGCATGTCCGATACTGAATACCTGGCCCGTGCCGAGGCCGTGCTGGCGGCCGTCGAGCGTACCGTGGATGCCGCGAACGACGGCGACCACGACATCGATCTGGAGC
This sequence comes from Burkholderia sp. RF7-non_BP4, assembly GCF_001521935.1. NCBI lineage: Bacteria > Pseudomonadati > Pseudomonadota > Betaproteobacteria > Burkholderiales > Burkholderiaceae > Burkholderia > Burkholderia sp. RF7-non_BP4. Next base: position 48,898 of record NZ_LOTA01000091.1, read on the forward strand.
GCAACGGCAGCGTGCTGACGCTGACGTTCGAGAACGGCTCGAAGATCATCATCAATCTCCAGCCGCCGATGAAGGAACTGTGGATCGCCGCGAAGGCGGGCGGATTCCATTACCGTTTCGTCGACGGCGAATGGCGCGATACGCGCACCGGCTCCGAGTTCTTCGCGGCGCTCACCGACTACGCGACGCAGCAGGCCGGCCAGCCGATCATGTTCGGCGCGTAACGTCCGGCGCTCGCCCGACCGGGCGCCCGATACGCCGGATCGAAGCACAAGAAAAAAGCGCCCCGCGGGGCGCTTTTTTCATGCTCGGGCCGTTCGTGTCAATGGCCGCGGAACAGGTTCATGATGTCCTGCTTCTCCTGCTCGTCGACGTGCGGCACGGGTTCGTCGGTGTTCTGCACCGCCGGCGCCTGCGGCACGCCGACCGTCGACACGAAGCCGTGCCCCGGCGTGAACTCGGTGAAGTAAAGCTCGCTGCCGAGCGCCTGGACGTCGTCCGGCATCGTCGGCTTGAACTCCGGCGTGCCCTTCAGTGCCGCGCCCATGTAGTCGATCCAGACCGGCAGCGACAGGCCGCCGCCGGTTTCGCGATCGCCGAGGCTGCGCGGATTGTCGTAGCCGATCCACGCGATCGCCGCGAGCGTGTGCTGGTAGCCGGCGAACCATGCGTCGTGCGAATCGTTCGTCGTACCGGTCTTGCCGGCGAGGTCGGTGCGCTTCAGCACGTTCGTGCGCGCGCCCGTGCCGCGCTGCGCGACGCTCTGCAGCAGGCTGTTCATCACGTACGCGTTGCGCGCGTCGATTGCGCGCGGCGCGTTCTGCTCGGCGATGAGCGGCTGCGCGCGGGCGACGATCGCGCCATTCGGATCGGTCACTTCGGCGATGAGGTACGGATTCACGCGGAAGCCGCCGTTCGCGAACACCGAGTACGCGCCGGCCATCTGCAACGGCGTGACCTGGCCCGCGCCGAGCGCCATCGGCAGATAGGCCGGATGGCGGTCGGCGTCGAAGCCGAAGCGCGTGATGTACTGCTGCGCGTACTTCGTGCCGATGTGGTTCAGGATCCGGATCGACACGAGGTTGCGCGAGCGCTGCAGCGCGGTGCGCATCGACATCGGGCCTTCGAAGCCGCCGCCGTAGTTCTTCGGCTCCCACGGCTGGCCGCCGGTTTCCGCGGCGCTGAAATACAGCGGGCCGTCGTTGATCACCGTGGCCGGCCCGAGGCCCTTGTCGAGCGACGCCGAGTAGATGAACGGCTTGAACGACGAACCCGGTTGCCGCCACGCCTGCGTGACGTGGTTGAACTTGTTCTTGTTGTAGTCGAAGCCGCCGACGAGCGAGCGGATCGCGCCGTCCTGCGGGACGATCGAGATGAACGCGCCCTCGACCTGCGGCAACTGCGTGATCGCCCACTTGCCTGCGTCGTTCTTCACGACCCGGACGATCGCGCCCGGCCGGATGCGGCGGTTTGGTTGCGCGCTGGCCGACAGCGCGCCCGACGCGAAGCGCAGGTTGTCGCCTTCGATCGTCGCGCTGCTGCCGTCGATGAAGGCGACGGTGATCTGGCGCGAGGTTGCGGCGGTGACGACCGCCGCGACCAGTTCGCCGTTGTCGGGGTGCTCGAGCAGCGCGTCGTCGATCGCCTGTTCGCGGTCGTCGGCGCCGGCCGGCAGCTCGATGAAGCCTTCCGGCCCGCGATAGCCGTGGCGGCGCTCGTAATCCATGATGCCCTTGCGCAGCGCGGTGTATGCGACCTGCTGGTCGGCGGAGTCGATCGTCGTGACGACGTTGAAGCCGCGCGTGTAGGTTTCCTCGCGGTACTGCGCGTACATCATCTGGCGGACCATTTCCGCGACGTACTCGGCGTGCACGCTGAATTCGCGGCCGGCGCCCTTGACGACGAGCGGCTGCGCGACGGCTTCGTCGTACTGCTCGCGCGTGATGAAGTTCAACTCGAGCATCCGTTGCAGGATGTATTCCTGGCGCACCTTCGCGCGCTTCGGATTGACGACCGGGTTATACGCGGACGGCGCCTTCGGCAGCCCCGCGAGCATTGCCGCTTCCGCGAGCGTGATGTCCTTCAAGTCCTTGCCGAAGTAGACCCGCGCGGCGCTCGCGAAGCCATACGCACGCTGGCCGAGATAGATCTGATTCATGTAGACCTCGAGAATCTGATCCTTCGTCAGCGCGCGCTCGATCCGGTACGCGAGCAGCATCTCGTAGATCTTGCGCGTGTAGGTCTTTTCGCTCGACAGGAAGAAGTTGCGCGCGACCTGCATCGTGATCGTGCTCGCGCCCTGCGACGCATGGCCGTTCGTCAGCGCGACGAAGCCGGCGCGGGCGATGCCGGTGAGGTCGACGCCGCCGTGATCGTAGAAGCGCGCATCCTCGATCGCGAGGATCGCCTTCTTGAGCGAGTCGGGTACGTCCTTGAAATGGACGATGTCGCGGCGCTCCTCACCGAATTCGCCGATCAGCACGTGATCCGACGTGTAGATCCGCAGCGGTACCTTCGGACGATAGTCGGTCAGCGCGTCGAGCGACGGCATGTTTGGCCACGCGACGACGAGCGCGTAGCCGAGCACGAGGCCGCCGGCCACGACGAGGGCCACGCACATCGCGGCGAGGCCGATCAGGACTTTCAGCCACCAGGACCGCTTCTTCGGCTCGGGCGCGGGAGGCGGGGACGTAGGGGACGTGGATTGCATAGGCATACCGGAAAACAGTCCCGCGATTATAGCTGCCCGGTAAGACGGTCCCTGACGCGGGGGACGTCCGCCGGCACGCGGCTGATCGCGGTGCCGTCAGTATGGGGTCCGCGCGGCCGCTCCGTGCCACGACTGGCCGTTCGGCCGACTGTCTGGCGCGCGCGCCGCTTTGCAGAATCAGGCCTCGGAAACGCGGCGTGGGCCGCGACGATCGCGGGAGGCTGGGATGGCAGGACGATGGGCGGCGCGGTTCGCGCCGGGCAGGCACCGCTCGACGGGCATCGACGTCGGGGCGGAAGAGGTGAGGGTGGCCGTGCTGAGCCGGCGCGGCCGGGCTGCGGACGTGCGGGTCGAAGGACTCGAGCGGGAGCCGGTCGGACTGGCGGGCGGGCCGGAGGACGCGCGCTGGGCTGCGGTCGCACGTGCGTTGGCGGCGGCGGTGTCGCGGCTGTCGGCGGCGGGCGTGCGTTGCGACGCGCGCGGCGTGATGGCGCTGCGCGATGACGAGATGCAGACCGCGACGCTCGATCTGGCCGGGCGCGACGACATCGCGGACGCCGCCCGGCAGGCGGCCGAGCGCATCTCGGGGCTGGCACCTGACGACCTCGCGTTCGACTGGCGGCAGGACGACGACGCGTGCCGGGGCGAGATTGCGGTCGCCGTGGCGCCGCAGGCATTGCTCGAGCGGCGGATCGACGTGGCCGCGCAGGCCGGCATCGATCTGACGGCCGTCGACGGCGAGTCGGCTGCCGCGCTGCGCGCGTTGCGCTATGCCGCGCAGTTCGAGCCCGACGCGCACGGCCCGTATGCCGCATTCTGGTTCAACGACACGGGCGTGCGCGGCTGGCGGATTGACGGTGCGATCGCCGCACCGGTGCTCGCGCTGTCCGGCGACGTGCGGGCGGCGTTGCCGGACGCATTGCGCCAGTGCGAGTTCGAGCCGGTGCGCTGCGTGCTCGTGGCCGGCGACGAGCGCTGCATCGCCCGCTGCGGCACGTCGGCCGCCGATATCGGCGATGCGCTCGGGGCGGCCGTGGTGCCGTTCGACTGCACCGGATGGGACGGTCTGCCGGGCGTACCCGCCGGCGCGCCGGGCGGTCCGGCGTTTGCCCTCGCGGTCGGGCTGGCGCTGCGCGGGGTGTGGGAATGATGGCCGATATGGGGTTCGGGCGGGCTGCCGCCGGCCATGCCGCGCTCGGGGGCTTCAATTTGCTGCCGTACCGTGAGCGGCTGGCGCAGGCGCTGCGGCGCCGCCGTGCCGCGCAATGCGGGGCGGCGATCGTGCTCGGCGCACTCGGGGCCGGTCTCTGGGCAGGGGTGGCGACAGCGTGGCGATGGCGCGTGGATGCCGAGCGCACGCGAGTGGAGGCGCGGCTACGGCAATTGCAGCCGCACGTCGATGCCGCACGGCGCACCGCCGGCGCGGCAGCCGATCTCGCGCAACGCGATGCGCGAGCGGCCGTGCTTGCCGCGCCGTATCGGCGCGTTGCCGGACTGCTGGCGACGCTGGCGCAGGTGCGCGACGACACGGTTCAGCTCGACGCATTGCGTACGACATCGTCCGGTGCCGAGCTCGACGCGCGTGCGACGAGTTACCGGACGGCTGCGCGATGGCTCGCACGCATCGCGGCCGAGCAGCGCGACTGGCGCTTCGACATCGGTGCGCTGACACCGGCTTCGGCCACGCCGGTCGCGGGTTCGGCCGTGCCGTTCCGTTTCTCCGTGCAGGTGCGCTGGCACGACGCGCCGCCGCGACAGACGGCAACGGGAGGCGGCGCATGACGGCGATCGTGCATCAGTCCATGCCTGACGGCGTCGAGTGGCTTGGCCGCGTGACGCGGATGTCGCCGGCCGCCGTGCACGCCGTTGGTTGCGCGCTCGCATTCGCGTTCGTGATGGGCGTGGGCGTTTATCTGATGAATGCCGTCGATGGAAGCGGACTCGCACGCAGCCGTGCATTGCTGGCAACGGCGCAGATACGGGCCGCCGACGCACAACGGCTGCTCGCGGCCGCCGCGCCGCGGCGCGATATGGGCCCGGCTGCCGCGCGCGACGCCAGCTCGCCGCCTGCGCGGGGGTGGCCCGCGCTGATGCTGGAGCTGGCCGACGTGGTCCGAGAAAGCGGACTGAGGGTGGTGTCGATCGAACCGCGGCGTACTGACGATGCGGCGCCGGATGGCCGGCGCACGATGCGGATCGTCGCGGAAGGCGGTTTTCCGGCGCTGCTGCGCCTGATGGGCGGGCTGGCGAGTTTCCCGGTGCTGGTGGTGCCGTCCGGGCTGCATATCGAGAGCAAACCGCCCGCGTCGCGGGTGGACATGACGATCGACGTGTTTCCGGCGCTGTCGGGGGCCCGGGTTCCGGACGGCGCGAAGGCGGTGCTTGCCGGCGCGCGGAGCGACGATCCATTCGGCGGAGCCGGTTCGCCGACGGTGGCTGACGATATGACGCCGCGCCTGGCCGGCACCATTCGCGACGGACGCACCGGGCTTGCGCTGTTCGACGCCGGCGATGGCGCATTCGCGACCGTTGCGCCGGGCGAGGCGTTCGGGGTGTCGCGTGTGGTGAGCGTCGATACCGGTGCCGTGACGGTCGCGACGGCCAATGGCGCACGCCGGCTCGTCGTGGACGACGGAGGTCATTCATGACGAAGTACGGATGGTGGGTGATCGCATTCTGGGCTGGATCGAGCGTGGCCGCCGTGGACGCGGCGCGATCGCCTTTGCCGCCGGCCGGCTGGCCGATCGGGGCGATACGGGCGTATGCCGAGGACACGCCGCTGCCGCAGGGCATGCCCGACGGCCTGGACGGCGTGAGCGGTAACGCGCCCGCGCACGATGGTCCACTGCCGTTCGACCAGGCGGCGCGCGCAGCGCTTCAGGCGAACACTCCGGCACCCGCGCCCCAACTGGAAGGGCAGCCGATTCCATTGCCTCCGCCGACGCGCATGAGCGACGCCGCGGCGCGGCACCCCGGCGATGCGGACGACGCGCGGCGAATCTCGCTGAATCTGCAGGGCGCCGGCCTCGCGGCCGCATTCGACGCGCTCGCGCGATTCACCGGGCTGAACATCGTCGTCGGCGAGCAGGTTCGCGGCACCGTGACATTACGTCTGAACAATGTCCGCTGGCGCGATGCGTTCGATACGTTGCTCGACACGCACGGGCTGGCGATGTCCCGGCGCGGCAACGTGATCTGGGTCACGCCGGCGGCCGAAGTCGCCGCGCGGGAGCGCGAGCGCTTCGAAACGCACGCACGCGCGGCCGAGCTGGAGCCGCTCGCGAGCCGAACCTTCGTGCTGCATTACCCGCGTGCGCAGGACGTGCAGCGGTTGCTGGCCGGGGCGACCGGCCAGCGCCTGCTGTCGAAGCGCGGCGCCGCGGCGGCCGATCCGCGCATGAACTTGTTGTTCGTCACCGATCTGGCGCCGCGCATCGAGCAGATCGCGGGCCTGATCGACGCGATCGACCGGCCGTCCCGACAGGTCCGGATCGAGGCGCGCATCGTCGAGGGCGAGCAGGGGTTCTCGCGCAACCTCGGCGCGCGCGTCGCGCTGCGCGCCCAGGGGCGGGCTCCCGCTGCAGACGGGGCGGCGACCGTGACGGACACACGCAACGCGCTCGACCTGGCCGCGCGACCGCTCGGCGGCTTCGAGGCGGCGACGGCCGGCTTCACATTGTTCGCCGCGCCGCTCAGCCGCGTGCTCGACGTCGAATTGAGCGCGCTCGAGGCGCAGGGCCGGGGCCAGATCGTTTCGAGCCCGCGCGTGGTGACGGCCGACCGCGTGAAGGCGATCGTCGAACAGGGCTCGGAGCTGCCGTACCAGGCGAAAGTCGGCAACGGCGTGAGCGGCGTGCAGTTCCGCCGCGCGACGCTGAAGCTCGAGGTCGAGCCGCAGATCACGCCCGACGGGCGCGTCGTGCTCGACCTGGACGTGACGAAGGACAGCATCGGCGAGCCGACGGCGGCCGGCCCGGCGATTCATACGAAGCACGTCCAGACGCGCGTCGAGGTCGAGGACGGCGGAACGGTCGCCATCGGCGGGATTTACGAGCAGTTGAACCGGGACGATGTGACGCGGGTGCCGCTCTTGGGCAAAATACCGGTTCTGGGCGCGCTTTTCCGGCACCGCGCGCGGCGCGACCAGCGCAACGAACTGGTCGTCTTCATCACGCCGACGGTCGTCGGCGCGCGTTGCGAAACGGTCGCCGCGGGCGACGCGGATGCAGAAAAAACGGGGCCGGAAGCCGGTGGCGCAGGCTCGACAAGGCAGCCGCTTTGCCAGTAAGCTGCGCCACACACCAGCAAGATTCAAGCAGAGGAAGCCGTTGCAAGCGCGGGACCCACACGCAAACGTATTTTTCGTCGGCCTTATGGGAGCGGGTAAGACCACCGTGGGCCGTGCGGTCGCGCGCCGGCTCGACAGGACGTTCTTCGACTCCGACCACGAAATCGAGGCCCGCACGGGTGCGCGCATTCCGGTGATCTTCGAGATGGAGGGCGAGGCCGGGTTTCGCGATCGCGAATCGCAGGTGATCGCCGATCTGACGCAGCGCGAGAACATCGTGCTCGCGACGGGCGGCGGCGCGGTGCTGCGCCCCGAAAATCGCGATTGCCTGAAAGCCAACGGCATCGTCATCTATCTGCGCGCCAATCCGCACGATCTGTGGCTGCGCACGCGCAAGGACAAGAACCGCCCGCTGTTGCAGACCGACGATCCGAAGGCGCGTCTCGAAGCGCTCTACGAAGTCCGCGACCCGCTGTACCGCGAATGCGCGGACTTCATCATCGAGACCGGCCGTCCGTCGGTCAACGGCCTCGTCAACATGGTGCTGATGCAACTCGAACTGGCAGGCGTCGTCGCCAAGCCGCTACAAGCATGATTACCGTCAACGTCGATCTGGGCGACCGCGCCTACCCGATTCACATTGGTGCCGGCCTGATCGGCCGCACCGAGCTGTTCGCTCCTCACATCGCCGGTTCGTCGGTCACGATCGTCACGAACACGACGGTCGATCCGCTCTACGGCGACGCGCTGCGCGCGGCGCTCGCGCCGCTCGGCAAGCGCGTCTCGACGGTCGTGCTGCCGGACGGCGAAGCCTACAAGAACTGGGAAACGCTGAACCTGATCTTCGACGGCCTGCTGACCGAGCGCGCCGACCGCAAGACGACGCTCGTCGCACTCGGCGGCGGCGTGATCGGCGACATGACCGGCTTCGCCGCCGCGTGCTACATGCGCGGCGTGCCGTTCATCCAGGTGCCGACGACGCTGCTGTCGCAGGTCGATTCGTCGGTCGGCGGCAAGACGGGCATCAACCACCCGCTCGGCAAGAACATGATCGGCGCGTTCTATCAGCCGCAGGCCGTGATCGCCGATATCGGCGCGCTGACCACGCTGCCCGATCGCGAGCTGGCGGCCGGCGTGGCCGAGGTCATCAAGACGGGCGCGATCGCCGATGCGGCATTCTTCGACTGGATCGAGGCGAACGTCGATGCGCTGAACCGCCGCGAGCCCGCCGCGCTCGCGCACGCGGTGAAGCGCTCGTGCGAGATCAAGGCGAGCGTGGTCGCGGCCGACGAACGCGAAGGCGGGCTGCGCGCGATCCTGAATTTCGGCCATACCTTCGGCCATGCGATCGAGGCCGGGCTCGGCTACGGCGAGTGGCTGCACGGCGAAGCGGTCGGCTGCGGGATGGTGATGGCGGGCGACCTGTCGGTGCGGCTCGGCCTCCTCGACGAAGCGTCGCGGCAGCGGCTCGATGCGGTGATCGCCGCCGCGCACCTGCCGGTCCGCGGGCCGGCGCTCGGCGATGCGCGCTATATGGACCTGATGCGCGTCGACAAGAAGGCCGAAGCCGGTGCGATCAAGTTCATCCTGCTGAAGCGATTCGGCGATACGCTGATCACCCAGGCGCCCGACGAAGCCGTGTTCGCCACGCTGGCGCAGACGACCCGGTAACGGCGCCCCGGATGCCCCGGCGCCCCTGACATGGAGGAGACGTGAGCGAGACATCCAGCAGCAAACCGTCCAAAGCCGGCCGCGCATCCGTCGCGGCGCTGGCCGAGCCGCCGACGCTGGCGGCGCTGGAAGCCCATCTCGCTCCGTATGCCGCCCATGCGTCGCAGTCGCGCGGCCGCCGCCATCACGAAACCCCGCCGGCGGCGCGCACCGAATTCCAGCGCGACCGCGACCGCATCGTTCATTCCACCGCGTTCCGCCGGCTCGAATACAAGACGCAGGTCTTCGTTAATCACGAAGGCGACCTGTTCCGCACCCGCCTCACGCACAGCCTCGAAGTCGCGCAGATCGCGCGTTCGGTCGCGCGCAACCTGCGGCTCAACGAGGATCTCGTCGAAGCGATCTCGCTCGCGCACGATCTCGGGCATACGCCGTTCGGCCATGCCGGGCAGGATGCGCTGAACGCGTGCATGCGCGAGCACGGCGGCTTCGAGCACAACCTGCAGAGCCTGGCCGTGGTCGATGAACTCGAGGAGCATTACGGCGCGTTCAACGGCCTGAACCTGTGCTTCGAGACGCGCGAAGGCATCCTCAAGCACTGCTCGCGCGAGAACGCGCGCAAGCTCGGCGCGCTCGGCGAGCGCTTTCTGCAAGGCCGCCAGCCGTCGCTGGAAGCGCAGCTCGCGAACATCGCGGACGAAATCGCGTACAACAACCACGACGTCGACGACGGCCTGCGCTCCGGCCTGATCACGATCGAGCAGCTCGCCGAAGTCGAGCTGTGGCAACGCCACTACGACGCCGCGCTCGCCGAATTCCCGCATCTGGAAGGCCGCCGCCTCGTCCACGAGACGGTGCGCCGCATCATCAACACGCTGATCGTCGACCTGATCGACGAGACCACGCGCAATCTCGCGCGCGTCGCGCCCGCGTCGCTCGACGACGTGCGCGACGCGCCGCAGCTCGTCGCGCACAGCGAGGCGATCGCCGCGCAGGCGGCCGCCCTCAAGCGTTTCCTGTTCAAGAACCTGTATCGCCACTACAAGGTGATGCGCATGGCGAACAAGGCGCAGCGCGTCGTCACCGGGCTGTTCGACGCGTTCATCGACGATCCGCGCCTGCTGCCGCCGCCTTACCAGTCGGACGACGACGCGCACCAGCCGCGCCTCGTCGCGCACTACATCGCCGGCATGACCGACCGCTTCGCGCTGAAGGAATATCAGCGCCTGTTCGTCGTCAACGACAACTGACTGTCACAAACGATCACTAGACTTCGCCGGTTCAATGGCGACGGGAATGTTGCACACGCTGTTGGTAACGTTTTCACAGGAGAGAGGTCGATGAAGAAGAAGCCCGCGGGGACCATGATTCGCTCGATCGCGCTGGGCGGCGCGTTGATGTTCGGTGTGCAGCATGCGGCGTTCGCCGTGACGGAGATCCAGTTCTGGCATGCGATGGAGTCGGCGCTGGGCGAGCGCGTGAATGAACTCGCCACGCAGTTCAACGCATCGCAGAGCGACTACAAGATCGTGCCGGTCTTCAAGGGCACTTACGACCAGGCACTCGCGGCGGGCATCGCCGCCTATCGCAGCGGCAACGCGCCGGCGATCCTCCAGGTCTACGAAGTCGGCACCGCGACGATGATGCAGGCGAAGAAGGCCGTCGTGCCGGTGTACGACGTGTTCAAGCAGGCCGGCGTGCCGCTCGACGAAAAGGCGTTCGTGCCGACCATCGCGAGCTACTACAGCGATGCGAAGACGGGCCATCTCGTGTCGATGCCGTTCAACAGCTCGACGCCGGTGCTGTACTACAACAAGGATGCGTTCAAGAAGGCCGGGCTCGATCCGAACCAGCCGCCGAAGACGTGGGCCGACGTGCAGGCCGCCGCGGAGAAGCTGCGCAAGTCCGGGATGACGTGCGGCTTCACGACCGGCTGGCAAGGCTGGATCCAGCTCGAGAACTACAGCGCGTGGCATGCGCTGCCGTTCGCGAGCCGCAACAACGGCTTCGACGGCACCGATGCGGCGCTCGAATTCAACAAGCCGCAGCAGATCGCGCACATCGCGTTCCTGCAGCAGATGCAGAAGGACGGCACGTTCACGTATGCGGGCCGCAAGGACGAAGCGTCCGCGAAGTTCTACAGCGGCGACTGCGGGATCCTGACGACGTCGTCGGGCGCGCTCGCGAACGTGCAGAAGTTCGCGAAGTTCAGCTACGGCACCGGCATGATGCCGTACGACGCGAACGTGAAGGGCGCGCCGCAGAACGCGATCATCGGCGGCGCGAGCCTGTGGGTGCTGGCCGGCAAGGATCCGGCGACCTACAAGGGCGTCGCGAAATTCCTCGCGTTCCTGGCCTCGCCGCCGACCGCCGCGAAGTGGCACCAGGAAACGGGCTACCTGCCGGTCACGACGGCCGCGTACGACCTCACGCGCCAGCAGGGCTTCTATGCGAAGAACCCGAGCGCGGAAACCGCGATCAAGCAGATGATGAACAAGCCGCCGCTGCCTTACACGAAGGGGCTGCGTCTCGGCAACATGCCGCAGATCCGCACGGTCGTCGACGAGGAACTGGAGCAGGTCTGGGCGCAGAAGAAGTCGCCGAAGGACGCGCTCGATTCCGCGGCCTCGCGCGGCGACGAGCTGCTGCGCCGCTTCGAGAAGTCGGGCGGCTGATCCCGCATCGCGCTCGTGCCGCCGGCCGCCGCATCGCATATGCGAGCGGGCGGCCGGCGGCGCGGTTCCTTTCCCGTTTCGCCTGACCGGATGCCCGCGATGCAATCCCGTTCCCGTTTCGGCGCGAGCCTGCTGCCGTACCTGCTCATCGCGCCGCAGCTCGCGATCACCGCCGTATTCTTCCTGTGGCCGGCCGGCGTCGCGCTGTGGCAGTCGACGCAGATGCAGGATGCATTCGGCACGTCGAGTGAATTCGTCGGCTTCGCGAACTTCACGCACCTGTTCGCCGATCCGCTGTACCTCGACTCGTTCCGCACGACGCTGGTGTTCAGCTCGCTCGTCACGGTCAGCGGGCTCGTCGTGTCGCTGCTGCTCGCCGCGTGCGCCGACCGCGTGATCCGCGGCGCGCGCGTGTACCGCACGCTGCTGATCTGGCCGTACGCGGTCGCGCCGACGATCGCGGCCGTGCTGTGGGCGTTCCTGTTCAACCCGAGCATCGGGCTCGTCACCTATGCGCTCGCGAAAGGCGGCATCGTGTGGAATCACGCGCTGAACGGCAGCCAGGCGATGTTCCTCGTCGTGCTCGCGTCGGTGTGGAAGCAGGTGAGCTACAACTTCCTGTTCTTCTACGCGGGGCTGCAGGCGATCCCGCGCTCGCTGATCGAGGCGGCGGCGATCGACGGCGCCGGCCCGGTGCGGCGCTTCTTCAACATCGTGCTGCCGCTGCTGTCGCCGACGAGCTTCTTCCTGCTGGTCGTGAATCTCGTCTACGCGTTCTTCGACACGTTCCCGGTGATCGACGCGGCCACCGCCGGCGGCCCCGCCCAAAGCACGAAAACGCTGATCTACAAGATCTTCACGGAGGGTTTCCAGGGCCTCGACATCGGCAGTTCGGGCGCGCAGTCGGTCGTGCTGATGATCATCGTCGTCGGCCTGACGGTGATCCAGTTCCGCTTCGTCGAACGCAGGGTGCAATACGCATGATCGAAAATCGCAAGGGCTTCGACCTGTTCTGCCACGCGGTGTTGATTGCGGGCGTCGTGCTGATCGTGTTCCCGGTGTACGTCGCGTTCTGCGCGGCGACCATGAACGCGCAGGAAGTGTTCACGATCCCGCTGTCGCTGGTGCCGAGCACGCACCTGCTGGAGAACATCGCTTACATCTGGGGGCACGGCAGCGGCGGCACGACGGCGCCGTTCGGCCGGCTGCTCGTCAACAGCTTCGTGATGGCGCTCGGGATCGCGGTCGGCAAGATCGCGGTGTCGATCCTGTCCGCGTACGCGATCGTCTATTTCCGCTTTCCGTTTCGCAACACCGCGTTCTGGCTGATCTTCATCACGCTGATGCTGCCGGTCGAGGTGCGGATCTTCCCGACCGTGCAGGTCGTGTCGACGCTGCACCTGACGAACACGTACGCGGGGCTTTCGCTGCCGCTGATCGCGTCGGCGACCGCGACGTTCCTGTTCCGCCAGTTCTTCATGACGCTGCCCGACGAGCTGATGGACGCCGCGCGCATCGACGGCGCGGGGCCGCTGCGGTTTTTCTGGGACGTGGTGCTGCCGCTGTCGAAGACGAGCATCGCGTCGCTGTTCGTGATCACGTTCATCTACGGCTGGAACCAGTATCTGTGGCCGATCCTGATCACGACGGAGGCGTCGCTGTCGACGGCGGTGGTGGGCATCAAGACGATGATCGCGAGCGGCGACGCCGCGACCGAGTGGCAATACGTAATGGCGGCGACGCTGCTGGCGATGATTCCGCCGCTCGTCGTCGTGCTGGCGATGCAGCGCTGGTTCGTGCGCGGCCTCGTCGATTCCGAGAAATGAACCACGGACGGTAACCGGGAGAAGGACCAGGTATGGCTGCGCTGAGCTTGAAGGGCGTCAGGAAATCCTACGACGGCAAGCAGCATGTGCTGCATGGCATCGACGTGGAGATCGCCGACGGCGAATTCATCGTGCTGGTCGGCCCGTCGGGCTGCGGCAAGTCGACGCTGCTGCGGATGATCGCGGGGCTCGAGACGGTGACGGACGGCGAGATCGCGATCGGCGAGCGCGTGGTCAACGCGCTGGAGCCGAAGGATCGCGACATCGCGATGGTGTTCCAGAATTACGCGCTGTATCCGCACATGACGGTCGCGCAGAACATGGGCTACGGGCTGAAGATTCGCGGCATCGAGCGCGCGACGATCGATGCGCGGGTGGCCGCGGCCGCGAAGATCCTCGAACTCGAGCCGCTGCTCGCGCGGCGGCCGCGCGAGCTGTCGGGCGGCCAGCGGCAGCGCGTGGCGATGGGGCGCGCGATCGTGCGCGAGCCGTCGGTGTTCCTGTTCGACGAGCCGCTGTCGAACCTCGACGCGAAGCTGCGCGTGCAGATGCGGCTGGAGATCCAGCGGCTGCATGCGCGGCTCGCGACGACGAGCGTGTACGTGACGCACGACCAGATCGAGGCGATGACGCTTGCACAGCGCGTGATCGTGATGAACCGCGGCTATGCGGAGCAGATCGGCGCGCCGGTCGACGTGTACGAGAAGCCGGCGACGGTGTTCGTCGCGGGCTTCATCGGCTCGCCGGCGATGAACCTGATGCATGGCCGGCTGTCCGAGGATGGCGCGACCTTCACGGTCGCGGGCGGCGGCCCGGCGCTGCCGGTTGCCGGCGCGCCCGGCATCGGCACCGCGATCGCCACGGGGCGCGACTGGGTGCTCGGCGTGCGGCCGGAGCACATGACGCCGCAGCCGGGTGTCGCGCAGGCGACGCTGCCGGTCGACTCGTGCGAGCTGCTCGGCGCGGACAACCTCGCGCACGGCCGCTGGGGCAACCACGACGTCGCGGTGCGCCTGCCGCACGCGGATCGTCCCGCGCGCGGCACGGCGCTGGCCGCCGCGCTGCCCGCGCATCGGCTGCACTTCTTCGATCCCGAGACCGGCAAGCGTGCCGGCTGACCCTGACGCATCCGCTGAGAGGCGCACGATGACTTTCCGTTCCGACTGGCCTTATCCGCGCGTCGTCGCCCATCGCGGCGGCGGCACGCTCGCGCCGGAGAACACGCTTGCCGCGTTCGACGAAGGCGCGCGGCGCGGTCACCGGATGGTCGAGTTCGACGCGAAGCTGTCCGCCGACGACGTGAGCTTCCTGCTGCACGACGACACGGTCGACCGCACGTCGAACGGCAGCGGGCCGGCAGCGGGCATGCGCTACACGGCGCTGGCCGCGCTCGACGCCGGCGCCTGGTTCGACGCGCGTTTCGCGGGCGAGCGGATGCCGACGCTCGAGGCGGCGGCGGCGCGCTGCATCGCGCACGGGCTGGCGGCGAACGTCGAGATCAAGCCGTGCCCGGGCCGCGAGCGCGACACGGGGCAGCGGGTGGCGGCCGATGCGGCCGCGTACTGGCACGGCGCCGCCGTGCCGCCGCTGCTGTCGTCGTTCTCGTTCGACGCGCTGCAACAGGCGCGCGCAAGCGCACCGGCGCTGCCGCGCGGGATGCTGTACGAGGCGGTGCCGGACGACTGGCACGCGCAGGTCGTCGGCGCGCTCGGCTGCGTATCGTTGCATGCGAGCCACAAGGCGCTCGACGAACCGCTCGTGCGCGCGATCAAGGCGGCCGGGCTGCGCATCCTGGTCTACACGGTCAACGACCTCGCCCGGGCGCGCGAACTCGTGCGCTGGGGCGTCGATGCGGTCTGCACGGACCGCATCGACCTGATCGGCCCCGATGCACTGGACGACATCACGTAGCGAGCGGTCCCGCGCGATGGTGGATGCGGGAAAACCCTGAGGCAAAAAAACGACGCCCCGGCGGGATTTCCGCCGGGGCGTTTTGCGTCGAGGAGACGTTACGTCACGAAAAATCCGCTACAAATTGCAGCAGGATTAACCATTCCCCAAATATTCGACTACGCTTAGAAGCGGTAGCCGACGTTCAGGTACGTGACGATCGGGTTGAGCGAGATCTTCGCTTTCGAGGTTTCGGTCAGGGTGCCGACCGGCGTCCGGCGGGCGGTCGTGAAGGTCGCGGTCACGCTGACCGGGATGTACGAGATCGACAGGCCCCCGAACCAGTGCTTCGTGAAGTTGTACGTGAAGCCGGCGTTGAGCACGGGCGCCCACTGGTTGCTGGTCGTGGCGCTGGTCGGGCCGCCGAGCACGCCGTTCTCGAAGCTGCTGTTCGTGATCTTTGCGCCGGTGAACCAGACATACGTCGCGCCGACGCCGAGATACGGACGGAACTTCGCGTTGGCGTCGTTGAAGTGATAGCGAAGCAGGACGGCGGGGCTCCACTGGTACGCACGGCCGAGTATGCCGAACTTTTCGAACTGACCCTTGCCGGTAATGTCGAACTTCGGCGGTATCCCCATGACGAGCTCGGTGGAGATGTGGTCGGTGACGAAGTAGCCAGCGGCGAGCCCAAGCGTATCGGCGTCGTTGATGCCGGCGCCGGTGTTGGGAATCGATTGGTTGATGGGCGTGCCGCCGACGCGGTACAGGAACAGCGGATCGCTGCTGTCCTGCGGCGACAGGTGGAACCAGCCGGTGCTGACGTAGAAATCACCTGCGGATTGTGCTTGTGCCGCGCCGCTCGCAAACGTGAATGCGAGCGCTGCAGCCCCCGTAATGGCCAGTTTTCGTTTCATTGTGTCTCCTCCGATCTAAGGCGTGCTCATTATGACGACTGCGTTTAAAACCAAACAAGCTCGTAAGTTAGAGTTTTCACCCTAGGATTAGTACGACCGTACGCTTCCGCGCCCCGCCGGGATTGGCATTCTACGCAGGTGCGCAATTTCGGACCTTCGGGTATTTCCTAACGCGTTCAAACGGACATTCAGCATGGCACGGTTAGCACGACTCTACGTTCCCGACCAGCCGCAGCACGTGATACTGCGCGGCCTGGATCAGCAACCCGCGTTCGTCGACGACCAGGACTACGAACTCTTCATCGATTGTCTGAAGGCCGCGGCACGCGATCATCACCTTTCGGTGCATGCCTACGTGCTGCTTCCGCGTCAGGTGCAGCTCCTCGTGACGCCGAGCGACGAGGCAAGCCTGCCGAAGGCGATGCAGGCGGTCGGTCGCCGCTACGTCGCGCATTTCAACCGACGTTATTCGCGTCGCGGCACCTTGTGGGAAGGCCGCTATCGCGCGACCGTGATCGAAGGCGAGCGCTATTTCCTGCTCGCGAGCCGCGTGGTCGAGATGAGCCCGGTGCGCTCGCAGCTGGTCGCGACGGCCGACGCCTATCGCTGGTCGAGCTATCGGCACCACGTCGGGCTCACCGTCGACAGCCTGATCACCGACCATCCGCTCTACTGGGCACTCGGCAACACGCCATTCGATCGTCAGCGTGCGTACAAGGAGCTCTGCGAGCAGCCGCTCGACGAGCGGCAGGCCGACCAGCTCCAGCAAGCGACGCTGAAGGGCTGGGTGCTCGGCGGCGAGAACTACCGCGAGTGGGCGGCGCGCACCGCGAACCGCCGCGTGTCGCCGCTGCCGCGCGGACGCCCCAGAAAGGTGCGTGAAAATACCCCGCCGATCCAGCAGTAACGCGGGAAAGGCGGATCACGAGGCGGCGCCGCGGGCGCCGCTTCTTTTTGCACCAAAACGATACAGCCCCAATAAAACAGCACCAGATCAGAGCATTCGTTTAATTGGGGTTCTATCAAGTGGTTTTTGTTGCTATTCCTTTGATTCGTCGCGTATATTCCGAATTCCGGTGGCCCGGGTGAAGCTCGCCCAACCACTGTCGGCCGTGCCGTCTCCCGTCGGGAGCGGGATCGACGGCAACAAAAAATGGTTCAACGGCCCTCGCGGCCCCTTTACGACGGTGTCCCCATGAACGACCACCAGCAGCCGCTCGCCGCGGTGCCCGCCGCACAAGGTCTGTACGACCCGCAAAACGAACACGACGCCTGCGGCGTCGGCTTCGTCGCTCACATCAAGGGCAAGAAGAGCCACGAGATCATTCAGCAGGGTCTGAAGATCCTGGAGAACCTCGATCACCGCGGCGCGGTCGGTGCCGATCCGCTGATGGGCGACGGCGCCGGCATCCTGATCCAGATTCCGGACGCGTTCTATCGCGAGGAAATGTCGAAGCAGGGCGTGACGCTGCCGCCGGCCGGCGAATACGGGGTCGGGATGATCTTCCTGCCGAAGGAAAACGCGTCGCGTCTCGCGTGCGAGCAGGAGCTCGAGCGGACGGTGCGGGCAGAAGGTCAGGTCGTGCTCGGCTGGCGCGACGTGCCGGTCGACCATGCGATGCCGATCTCGCCGACCGTGAAGGCGAGCGAGCCGCTGATCCGCCAGATCTTCATCGGGCGCGGCAAGGACATCATGGTGACGGACGCGCTCGAGCGGAAGCTGTACGTGATCCGCAAGACGGCGAGCCACCGCATCCAGGCGCTGAAGCTCAAGCACGGCAAGGAATACTTCGTGCCGTCGATGTCGGCGCGCACGATCGTCTACAAGGGGCTGCTGCTGGCGGGCCAAGTCGGCGTGTACTACCGCGACCTGCAGGACGGGCGCGTCGTGTCGGCGCTCGCGCTCGTGCACCAGCGCTTCTCGACCAACACGTTCCCGGCATGGGAGCTGGCTCACCCGTACCGGATGATCGCGCACAACGGCGAGATCAACACCGTGAAGGGCAACGTGAACTGGCTGAACGCGCGTACCGGCGCGATCGCGTCGCACGTGCTCGCGGACGACCTGCCGAAGCTGTGGCCGCTGATCTACCCGGGCCAGTCGGACACCGCGTCGTTCGACAACTGTCTCGAACTGCTGGTGATGGCCGGCTACCCGCTCGTGCACGCGGTGATGATGATGATCCCGGAAGCCTGGGAACAGCACACGCTGATGGATGAGAACCGCCGCGCGTTCTACGAATACCACGCCGCGATGATGGAGCCGTGGGACGGCCCCGCCGCGATCGCGTTCACGGACGGCCGCCAGATCGGCGCGACGCTCGACCGCAACGGCCTGCGCCCGGCGCGCTACATCGTGACCGACGACGACCTCGTGATCATGGCGTCGGAAGCCGGCACGCTGCCGATCCCCGAATCGAAGATCGTCAAGAAGTGGCGTCTGCAGCCGGGCAAGATGTTCCTGATCGACATGGAACACGGCCGCATCATCGACGACAAGGAACTCAAGGACAACCTCGCGAACGCGAAGCCGTACAAGAGCTGGATCGACGCCGTGCGCATCAAGCTCGACGAGATCGAGCCGAAGGCCGAGGACGTCGCGGCCGGCCGCACGCAGGGCGCGGCGCTGCTCGATCGCCAGCAGGCGTTCGGCTACACGCAGGAAGACCTGAAGTTCCTGATGGCGCCGATGGCGCAGCAGGGCGAGGAAGCCGTCGGCTCGATGGGCAACGACTCGCCGCTCGCGGTGATGTCGAACAAGAACAAGACGCTCTATCACTACTTCAAGCAGCTGTTCGCGCAGGTCACGAACCCGCCGATCGACCCGATCCGCGAGAACATGGTCATGTCGCTCGTGTCGTTCATCGGCCCGAAGCCGAACCTGCTCGACACGAACAACATCAACCCGCCGATGCGTCTCGAAGTGTCGCAGCCGGTGCTCGACTTCAAGGACATCGCGAAGATCCGCGCGATCGACCAGTACACGGGCGGCAAGTTCAGCGCATACGAACTGAACATCTGCTATCCGGTCGCATGGGGCAAGGAAGGCATCGAGGCACGCCTCGCGTCGCTGTGCGCGGAAGCCGTCGACGCGGTCAAGTCGGGCTACAACATGCTGATCGTGTCGGACCGCAAGACGGACGCCGAGCACGTCGCGATTCCGGCGCTGCTCGCCACGTCGGCGATCCACACGCACCTCGTCCAGCAAGGGCTGCGCACGAGCACGGGCCTCGTCGTCGAGACGGGCTCGGCGCGTGAGACGCACCACTTCGCGCTGCTCGCGGGCTATGGCGCGGAAGCCGTGCACCCGTACCTCGCGATGGAAACGCTCGCGAAGATGGCGGAAGGCCTGCCGGGCGACCTGTCGCCGGAGAAGGCCGTCTACAACTTCACGAAGGCGGTCGGCAAGGGCCTGCAGAAGGTGATGTCGAAGATGGGCATCTCGACGTACATGTCGTACACGGGCGCGCAGATCTTCGAAGCGCTCGGCCTGTCGAGCGACCTCGTCGAGAAGTACTTCAAGGGCACGGCATCGAAGGTCGGCGGCATCGGCCTGTTCGAAGTCGCGGAAGAGGCGATCCGCCTGCACCGCGATGCGTTCGGCGACAACCCGGTCCTGCGCGACATGCTCGACGCGGGCGGCGAGTACGCGTACCGCGTGCGCGGCGAAGATCACATGTGGACGCCGGACTCGATCGCGAAGCTCCAGCACGCGACGCGCAGCAACTCGTACCAGACGTACAAGGAATACGCGCACCTGATCAACGACCAGACCAAGCGTCACATGACGTTCCGCGGCCTGTTCGAGTTCAAGGTCGAGCCGACCAAGGCGATCCCGATCGACGACGTCGAGCCGGCGAAGGACATCGTCAAGCGCTTTGCGACGGGCGCGATGTCGCTCGGTTCGATCAGCACCGAAGCGCACGCGACGCTCGCGATCGCGATGAACCGGATCGGCGGCAAGTCGAACACCGGCGAAGGCGGCGAGGACGAGAAGCGCTACCGCAACGAACTGCGCGGCATTCCGATCAAGTCGGGCGAGACGCTGAAGTCGGTGATCGGCGACGAGATCGTCAGCGACATTCCGCTGAAGGACGGCGATTCGCTGCGCTCGAAGATCAAGCAGGTCGCGTCGGGCCGCTTCGGCGTCACCGCCGAATACCTGGCATCGGCCGAC
The DNA here is from genome assembly GCF_001521935.1 of Burkholderia sp. RF7-non_BP4. NCBI lineage: Bacteria > Pseudomonadati > Pseudomonadota > Betaproteobacteria > Burkholderiales > Burkholderiaceae > Burkholderia > Burkholderia sp. RF7-non_BP4. Next base: position 69,052 of record NZ_LOTA01000091.1, read on the forward strand.
CAGATCCAGATCAAGATGGCGCAGGGCGCGAAGCCGGGCGAAGGCGGCCAGCTGCCGGGCCACAAGGTGTCGGAATACATCGGCAAGCTGCGTTACTCGGTGCCGGGCGTCGGCCTGATCTCGCCGCCGCCGCACCACGACATCTACTCGATCGAGGATCTGGCGCAGCTGATCCACGACCTGAAGAACGTGAACCCGAGCTCGAGCATCTCGGTGAAGCTGGTGTCGGAAGTCGGCGTCGGCACGGTCGCGGCGGGTGTCGCGAAGGCGAAGGCCGACCACGTCGTGATCGCCGGCCATGACGGCGGCACGGGCGCATCGCCGCTGTCGTCGGTCAAGCATGCGGGCACGCCGTGGGAACTCGGCCTCGCCGAAACGCAGCAGACGCTGGTGCTGAACCGCCTGCGCGGCCGCATCCGCGTGCAGGCCGACGGCCAGATGAAGACGGGCCGCGACGTCGTGATCGGCGCGCTGCTCGGCGCGGACGAATTCGGCTTCGCGACGGCGCCGCTCGTCGTCGAGGGCTGCATCATGATGCGCAAGTGCCACCTGAACACGTGCCCGGTCGGCGTCGCGACGCAGGATCCGGTGCTGCGTGCGAAGTTCAAGGGCCAGCCCGAGCACGTCGTGAACTACTTCTTCTTCGTCGCCGAGGAAGTGCGCGAGATCATGGCGCAGCTCGGCATCGCGAAGTTCGACGACCTGATCGGCCGCGCCGACCTGCTCGACACCCGCAAGGGCATCGAGCACTGGAAGGCGAAGGGCCTCGACTTCTCGCGCGTGTTCTACCAGCCGGAAGAGTGCGAGGACGTTGCACGGCGTCATGTCGACGTGCAGGATCACGGCCTCGAGCGCGCGCTCGACCACGTGCTGATCGAGAAGGCGAAGGCCGCGATCGAGAACGGCGAGCACGTGTCGTTCATCCAGCCGGTGCGCAACGTGAACCGCACGGTCGGCGCGATGCTGTCGGGCGTGATCGCGAAGAAGCACGGCCACGACGGCCTGGCCGACGACGCGGTGCACATCCAGCTGAAGGGCACGGCCGGCCAGAGTTTCGGCGCGTTCCTCGCGAAGGGCGTGACGCTCGACCTCGTCGGCGACGGCAACGACTATGTCGGCAAGGGCCTGTCGGGCGGCCGGATCATCATCCGTCCGACCAACGACTTCCGCGGCAAGTCCGAGGAAAACATCATCTGCGGCAACACGGTGATGTACGGCGCGATCGAAGGCGAATCGTTCTTCCGCGGCGTCGCGGGCGAGCGCTTCTGCGTGCGTAACTCGGGCGCGACGGCGGTCGTCGAAGGCACGGGCGACCACGGTTGCGAATACATGACGGGCGGCACGGTCGTCGTGCTCGGCGAAACCGGGCGCAACTTCGCGGCCGGCATGTCGGGCGGTCTCGCGTACATCTACGATCCGGAAGGCACGTTCGCGGCGAAGTGCAACAAGTCGATGGTCGCGCTCGAACCGGTGCTGCAGCAGGCCGAGCAGGAGCGCACGGTCGACCGCGCGCTCTGGCACGAGGGCACGACGGACGAAGCGTTGCTCAAGGGGCTCGTCGAGCGTCATTTCCAGTTCACGGGTTCGCCGCGCGCGAAGTCGCTGCTGGAAAACTGGGACGCGGCGCGCCGCCAGTTCGTGAAGGTGTTCCCGCACGAATACAAGCGCGCGCTGGGCGAGATCGGTGCGAAGAAGGCGGCGAAGGAAGTGCTGGCCGCCTGAGCGACGAACGACATAGCGAATGCCGCGCGCGCATGATTGCCGCGCGCGGCTCCCCCACCCGATACACCGAACAGAAGAGCACCTTATGGGCAAGGCAACCGGTTTTCTGGAGTTCGAACGCCGCCACGAGGCGTACGAAGCACCGCTCACGCGCGTGAAGCACTACAAGGAATTCGTCGCGGCACTGACCGACGCGGACGCGAAGGTCCAGGGCGCGCGCTGCATGGACTGCGGCATCCCGTTCTGCAACAACGGCTGCCCGGTCAACAACATCATCCCGGACTTCAACGATCTCGTTTACCGCCAGGACTGGCAGCAGGCGATCGAAGTCCTGCATTCGACCAACAACTTCCCCGAGTTCACGGGCCGCATCTGCCCGGCGCCGTGCGAGGCAGCCTGCACGCTCGGGATCAACGACGATCCGGTCGGCATCAAGTCGATCGAGCACGCGATCATCGACAAGGCCTGGGCGGAAGGCTGGGTGAAGCCGCTGCCGGCCGAGCACAAGACGGGCAAGAAAGTCGCGGTCGTCGGTTCCGGCCCCGCGGGTCTCGCGGCCGCGCAGCAGCTCGCGCGCGCCGGTCACGACGTGACGGTGTTCGAGAAGAACGACCGCATCGGCGGCCTGCTGCGTTACGGGATCCCCGACTTCAAGCTCGAGAAGTGGCTGATCGATCGCCGCATGCGCCAGATGGAAGCGGAAGGCGTGACGTTCCGCACCAGCGTGTTCATCGGCAAGGACGCGCTGCCGGACTCGATCGGCAACATGGCGAAGGAAACCATTTCGCCGGAGACGCTGAAGGAAGAATTCGACGCGGTCGTGATCGCGGGCGGTTCGGAAACGCCGCGCGATTTGCCGGTGCCGGGCCGCGAGCTCGCCGGCGTGCATTTCGCGATGGACTTCCTGCCGCAGCAGAACCGCGTGAACGCGGGCGACAAGCTCGTCGACCAGCTGCTCGCGAAGGGCAAGCACGTGATCGTGATCGGCGGCGGCGATACGGGTTCGGACTGCGTCGGCACGTCGAACCGTCACGGCGCGAAGCAGGTCACGCAGTTCGAACTGCTGCCGCAGCCGCCAGAAGAGGAAAACAAGCCGCTCGTGTGGCCGTACTGGCCGATCAAGCTGCGCACGTCGTCGTCGCACGAGGAAGGCTGCGAGCGTGACTGGGCGGTCGCGACGAAGCGTCTCGAAGGCAAGAACGGCAAGGTCGAGAAGCTGATCGCGGTGCGCGTCGAGTGGAAGGACGGCAAGATGCAGGAAGTGCCGGGCTCCGAGTTCGAGATGAAGGCCGACCTGGTGCTGCTCGCGATGGGCTTCACGCAGCCGGCAGCCACCGTGCTCGAGGCGTTCGGCGTCGCGAAGGACGCACGCGGCAACGCGCGTGCGGCGACCGAAGGCGATCGCTCGTACTACACGTCGGTCGACAAGGTGTTCGCGGCAGGCGACATGCGTCGCGGTCAGTCGCTCGTCGTCTGGGCGATCCGCGAAGGCCGCCAGTGCGCGCGCTCGGTCGATGCATACCTGATGGGGCATTCGGAACTGCCGCGCTGAGCTGAAGCGCGCGAGCGGGTTTCGAGGAAAACCGGGCGTCCGAAAGGGCGCCCGGTTTTTTTATGGTGCGGCGTTCTGCCGATATTCAATCGTCCGCAGGCACGCAGCCGTCGTCCGCTGTCGCCTCGCCACGCGCCCCGCATCTTTCCGAAGCGTCGCCTAACCTGATCACATCAGGCATCGATGTTCAGCGATCCGTAAACCTTTCGTTTTGTAATAATCCTTGGAAATTGTCATATCATGTCGCCCGACCGGCCGCGTTCGAGCGGCCGCCGCATTTGACTGACCCCATTTACAAGGACTCTGAATGGAAGCATTCGTGCATGGGCTGATCGACGCCGTCAACGGCGTGCTGTGGAATTACGTGCTGATCGCGCTGCTGCTCGGCGCCGGCGCGTGGTTCACGTTGCGGTTCCGGATGATCCAGCTGAAGGCGCTGCTCCTCAGCATCAAGCTGGTCGGCAGCAAGGGCGAGCCGGGCAGCATCTCGTCGTTCCAGGCGTTCGCGACCGGGCTCGCGAGCCGCGTGGGCACCGGCAACATCGCCGGCGTCGCGGTCGCGCTGACGGTCGGCGGGCCGGGCGCGATCTTCTGGATGTGGATGACGGCGCTCGTCGGGATGTCGTCGGCGTTCGTCGAAGCGACGCTCGCGCAGATCTTCAAGGTGTCGCATCCGGACGGCAGCTATCGCGGCGGCCCCGCGTACTACATCCAGACGGGCCTGCGCTCGCGCGGCTTCGGCGTGCTGTTCTCGCTGTCGCTGATCCTCGCGTTCGGCTTCGTGTTCAACGCGGTGCAGGCCAACGCGATCGCCGATGCGTTCCATACGTCGTTCGGCTGGAGCCGCAAGACGGTCGGCCTCGGCCTCGTGCTGCTCACCGCGCCGCTCATCTTCGGCGGGATTCGCCGCATCGCGTCGGTCGCGCAGGTGATCGTGCCGGTGATGGCGATCGGCTACCTCGCGCTGGCCGTCTACGCGGTCGCGACGCACGTCGCGCTGGTGCCGGAAGTGCTCGCGCTGATCGTGAAGAGCGCGTTCGGGCTCGAGCAGGCGGCGGGCGGCCTGACCGGCTATGCGGTCAGCCAGGCGGTCGCGATGGGCGTGAAGCGCGGGTTGTTCTCGAACGAGGCCGGCATGGGCAGCGCGCCGAACGCGGCGGCGACCGCGAGCGTGCGGCATCCGGTCGTGCAGGGGCTGATCCAGATGCTCGGCGTGTTCGTCGACACGATCGTGATCTGCAGCGCGACCGCGTTCGTGATCCTGCTGTCGGGCCAGTACGAACTCGGCGCCGGCATGGAGGGCGCGGCGCTCACGCAGCGCGCGATCGCGAGCCACGTCGGCGACTGGGGCGGCATTTACATGGCCGTTGCGATCTTCTTCTTCGCGTACTCGTCGGTGATCGGCAATTACGCCTACGCGGAAGGCAACGTCGACTTCATCACGAAGCGGCGCGGCGTGCTGCCGCTGTTCCGCATCGCGGTGCTCGGCATGGTGATGTTCGGCAGCGTCGGGCAACTGCCGCTCGTATGGGCGATGGCCGATACGAGCATGGGGCTGATGGCGATCATCAACCTGGTCGCGATCCTCGCGCTCGGCAAGTATGCGCATGCCGCGTGGCGCGACTATCGCCGCCAGCGCGCGGAGGGTATTGCCGATCCGGTGTTCACGCGCAACACGATTCCCGAGCTCGCGCGCGTGCTGCCGGCCGACGTGTGGGGCGAGCATGGCCCGCTGCCGCAGCGTCCGGTGTCGGCCGATGCGGTGGCCGAGGCGCGCGTGGCGGTGCGCGAGTCATGAACGGCGACCGGCTCCGTGCGTTCGTCGCGCTGATGCCCGATGCGGCATCGCGCGACGCGCTGCACGCGCTGCCGGTCACCCGAGGCGCGCGGCGCACGCTGCCCGCGCAACTGCACGTGACGCTCGCGTTCATCGGCGCGATCGAACGCGCGCGTTGCGACGCGCTGGCCGCACGCCTGCCGGCGCTCGCGGCTGCGCATGCACTGCCGATGCAGCCGGTCGAGCGGATTGCGTGGTGGCCGAGCCTGCCGCGCGCGAGACTGATCGTCGCGGAACTCGCGCCCGATCCCGCCTGTGCGGCGCTGAATGCCGACTTGTCCGCGCTGCTGCTCGAACTGGGCGTGCCGGCCGACCGCCGGCCGTTCAGGCCGCACGTCACGCTCGCGCGGCTGCCGCGCGACGCGGACGGGCAGCCCGCGCACGGCGGTGCGACCGGGCGGCCGGTCGCGCTGCGTTTCGTCGCGCTGACGTTATTTGAAAGCCGGCTGTCGCACGACGGCGTGTCGCATGTGCCGATCGTGTCGGTGCCCGTCGGGCGGGCGTAGCGGGAAGGCGGGCGGGACGAGGAAGCGAACAAGGCCGGCGCGGTATGCGCCGGCCTTTTTGTTTCGGTTACGCGGCGACCTTGTCGCTGTCGTTCACGCGTTCGACGTTGATCGTGCCGACGTGGAACGCGGCCAGCGATTCGCGATGCGCGATGCTGACAATCGCGGCTTTCGGCAGCCGTTCGGCGAGCAGGTGATAGAGCCGCGCTTCGTTGTCGGCGTCGAGCGCGCTCGTCGCTTCGTCGAGGAACAGGAAGTCGGGCTTATGCAGCAGCACGCGCGCGCCGGCCAGACGCTGCTGTTCGCCCGGCGACAGCACGCGCGTCCAGTGGCCGGTTTCGTCGAGGCGGCCGACGTAGTCTTCCAGGCGGCACGCGCGCAGCGCGTCGCGGCACGCGTCGTCGGTGAACGCGTCGGGCGCGGCCGGATAGGTGAGCGCGGCCTTCAGCGTGCCGATCGGCAAGTAGCTGGTTTGCGGCACGAACATCATCCGCGCGCCGACCGGCGCGTCGATCGCCCCGTCGCCGAACGGCCACAGGCCCGCGAGCGCGCGCATGAACGTGCTCTTGCCGGAACCCGACTTGCCGACCACGAGCCAGCGCGAGCCGGGCTCGATCGTCACGTTGCCGATGTTCGCGAGCGCGTTGCCGTTCGGCAGCGCGAGCTTCAGCGACGACGTCGACAGCTTCGCGGCATCGACGTAGTGCAGGTTGATGCCGCCGTGCTCGGTCGCGGGCGACAGGCTTTCCTTCAGGTGCGACGTGCCCATCACGCGCTTGAATTCACGCAGACGGTTGACGGTCGCGCGCCATTCGACGAGGGTCGAGTAACTGTTGATGAACCACGAGAACGAATCGCTGACGGTGCCGAACGCGGACGCAATCTGCATCAGCACGCCGAACGAGAACGCGCCCGCGAAATAGCGCGGCGCCGCGACGACGAGCGGAAAGATGATCGCGATCTGACTGTAGAAGGCCGTGACGAACGTGAGGCGCTTCGTGTACTTCATCACGCGCCACCAGTTGTCGCGAATGCGCGTGAACAGCGTCTGCGCGGTGCCGATCTCGGTTTTCTCGCCGTCGTAGAACGCGATCTGCTCGGCGTTCTCGCGCACGCGGATCAAGCCGAAGCGGAAGTCGGCCTCGACGCGCTGTTGCTGGTAGTTGATCGACACGAGCGGGTGGCCGACCTTCTGGATGATCAGCGAGCCGACCACCGCATACAGTGCGGCCGCCCAAACCATGTACCCGGGAATCGCGACAGGCGTCGCGCCGAGCGTGATCGTCAGCGCGCCCGCGAGCGACCACAGGATCGTGATGAACGACACGAGCGTGACGACCGTCGACAGCAGGTCGAGCGACAACGTGAGCGTGGCCGTCGCGAACGACTGGAGGTCGTCGGTGATCCGCTGGTCGGGGTTGTCGGCGAGGCGGTCGCGCTCGATCCGGTAGAACGCGCGATCGCCGAGCCATTGGCCGAGGAAGCGGTCGGTGAGCCACTGGCGCCAGCGGAACCCGAGCATCTGGCGCAGATAGCGGCCGTAGACGGCGAGGATGATGAATGCGAACGCGAATGCCGAGAACTGCATCAGCAGACCGGGGAAGTCTTGAACGTTCTTCGACTGCAGCGCGTTGTAGAACCCCACGTTCCACTTGTTCAGCTTGACGTTGATCCAGACCACGCAGAGATTGATCGCGATGATCGTGACCAGCAGCCCCCACGCGATTTTCCATTCGGACGACACCCAGTAGGGCTTGATGAGGCTCCACGCGGATACCGGGCGCTCGTCCTGCGGCGCGTCGGAGGCGGAGCGGACGGGATCGATCGATTGGGTCATGTGCTTCCTGATGAGTAGCCGGCGCGCGTGCCGGGCGGAGCCGGACGCGCGCCGCGATACGGTATGCCGGGACGGAGTGCCGACTGACGGCGGGCGTCCGGATGGTGGCCCGCGCGTCTTAAACGGCACTTAAGGCCGGCGGTGACGCGGCAACCGGCCGCTCGCGCGGCCGGCCTGCGGGCATTGTGCCAGAGCGGCGCGACGCGACGGCGAATTTGCCGCAAGGGGGACAGTTTGCGGCGCTTTCCGCTTTTATGGTCTAATGGCCGACGACGAAACAGGGGTGCTTCGAGCGCGGCCGACGGACAGTTCCGGGCGACGCGGCGAGGCTGAGAAAGACCCTTCGCACCCGATCCGGGTAATACCGGCGAGGGAAGTTTCTGATCCCGCCGGGCCGCGCTGGCTGCCATCCCACATGGTCAGCGCCCGAGTCCCGCCCGGCCGGCCTTTGCTGCCGGTTTCGTCCTTTTGGGTACGCGCGTTGCGCGTTACGGAAGGAATGATGACCGCTCAATCTTCAGTCTTTTGCGCTGTTCCCGATCCGCTGTCGCGTGCGTCCGCACGGGACGGTGCGCGCGCGTCGACGTTCGTCGCACGCGCCCGCGCGGTTCGCGAGGAGGGCGCGCGATGAACCTCCACGCTTCCCGGCCCGATTTCGCGGTACTTGGCGGCGGCCTCGTCGGCCGTCTGGTCGCGTGGCGGCTTGCGGGCGACGGGCATCGCGTCGCGCTGTACGAGCGCGGCGGCCCGGACGGCGAGCAGTCGGCCGCGTGGGTCGCGGCCGCGATGCTCGCGCCGCTCGCCGAGGCGGCGAGCGCCGAACTGCTGATCACCGAGCTCGGCGCGGCATCGCTCGCGCGCTGGCCGCAATGGCTCCCGGAACTGCCCGAACCAGTGTTCTTCCAGCAGCACGGCACGCTCGTCGTCTGGCATCACGCGGATCGCGCCGAGGCGCCGCTGTTCGAGCGGCGCGTGCGCGCGAACGCGCCGGCCGAGCTGTTCGACGGTGGCTTCGTCGCGCTGGCCGGCGCGCAGGTCGACGCGGCCGAGCCCGCGCTCGCGGGGCGCTTCGCGCGCGGCCTGATGCTGCCGCGCGAGGGGCAGCTCGACAACCGGCAGGCGCTGCGCGCACTCGCGGCGGGCCTCGCGCAACGCGGCGTCGAGCTGCACTGGCACGCGACGATCGACGACGCGAACCGGCCCGACGCGCATTTCACGATCGATTGCCGCGGGCTCGGCGCGAAATCCGCGCTGCCCGCGCTGCGCGGCATCCGCGGCGAAGTCGCGCGCGTGCACGCGCCGGGCATCGGGCTCACGCGGCCCGTGCGGCTGCTGCATCCGCGCTATCCGTTGTACATCGCGCCGAAACAGGACGACCTGTACGTGATCGGCGCGACCGAAGTGGAGGGCGAGGACATGTCGCCCGTCAGCGTGCGCTCGGCGCTCGAACTGCTGAGCGCGGCGTTTTCCGTGCACCCGGCGTTCGGCGAGGCGCGCATCCTCGAACTGAACGCGCAATGCCGCCCGACGTTGCCCGATCACCGCCCGGCGGTGATCTGGGACGGCGCGACGACGCTGGCCGTCAACGGCCTGTACCGGCACGGCTTCATGATCGCGCCGGAAGTCGCGCACGCGGCGGTCGCGTTGGCGCAAGCGGCGCTCGGCGGCGCATTCGCCGATGCCGACGCGTTCGCCGCGTGGCGCGACGCCGCGCGCTGGCCGACGCTCCTTCATCACCGCGACGACGCGCGCCAGCCGGCCTGACGCGCGCCGCCGACCGAATTCGATCAAGCCTCATGGATATCCAGATCAACCAACAGACGCTGACGCTGCCCGACGGCGCGACGGTGGCCGACGCGCTCGCCGCGTACGGCGCGCGTCCGCCGTACGCGGTCGCGCTGAACGGCAATTTCGTCGCGCGCACGCAGCATGCGGCGCGCGCGCTCGCGACGGGCGACAAGCTCGACGTGGTGCACCCCGTCGCGGGCGGCTGAGCGCCGCCGGTTCGCCCTCCGCTCTTCCAGGAAAACGACATGACGTCCCTCACTTCCGCCGACGCGCTGACGCTGTACGGCGAAACCTTCGCAAGCCGCGTGCTGCTCGGCACGTCGCGCTACCCGTCGCTGCAGTCGCTGTCCGATTCGATTGCCGCGTCGCGCCCCGGGATGGTGACGGTCGCACTGCGCCGCCAGATGACCGGCGGCACCGCCGAGGCCGGCTTCTTCGATCTGCTCAAGCGTCACGCGGTGCCGCTGTTGCCGAACACGGCCGGCTGCCAGACCGTCGCCGAAGCGGTGACGACCGCGCACATGGCGCGCGAGGTCTTCGATACCGACTGGATCAAGCTCGAGCTGATCGGCGACGACTACACGCTGCAGCCCGACCCGGTCGGGCTGATCGAGGCGGCCGCGCAACTGGTCAAGGACGGCTTCAAGGTGCTGCCGTATTGCACCGAGGATCTCGTGATCGGCCGGCGTCTGCTCGACGTCGGTTGCGAGGCGCTGATGCCGTGGGGCGCGCCGATCGGCACCGGCAAGGGCGTCGTGAATCCGTACGGGCTGCGCGTGCTGCGCGAGCGGCTGCCGGACGTGCCGCTGATCGTCGACGCCGGGCTCGGCGTGCCGTCGCACGCATGCCAGGTGATGGAGTGGGGCTTCGACGGCGTGCTGCTGAACACGGCCGTGTCGCAAGCCACGCATCCGGAAATCATGGCGCGTGCGTTCGCGCAAGGCGTCGAGGCCGGCCGGGCGGCCTATCTCGCCGGGCCGATGGATGCGCGCGAGACTGCGCACGCGAGCACGCCGGTCGTCGGGATGCCGTTCTGGCACCAGGACGGGGGCGGCGCATGAGCGTGCGCTTCGCCGATGCATTCTGGCCGCCGGCCGACGAGCTGGCCGAAGCGGCCGAGCGGATTCGCGCCCGCCTGGGCGACTGGCCGACCGGCACGACGCCGTGGCGGCTGTGCGTCGCGGCGCCCGACGTGCCGGCCGACGGCGACGTGCTGATCGTGTCGGCCGGCGATCGTGCCGCGCAGGCGCGCGCGTCGGCTGCGTCGCGCCCCGCGTCGCCGGACGCGGTTGCGATCGAGTTCGACGAACACGGCGCGGTGCTGCATGCCGCGGGCGTGCGCCACGCGCTGGAAGCCGCGCATCCGCTCGCCGACGACTGGATCGCGGCGCTCGCGGCGTTCCTCGATTGCGGCTTCGCGCCGATCGACGCGCTGGTGCTCGCGCTCGCGTGGCGCGACGGCGACGAAGCGCGCGGGGCCGATGCGTGGCCGGTCGATGCCGCGCGGTTCCCGCGCGTCGCCGGCCTGGCCCCGGCACCCGAGCCCGCATTCCCGCCGTGCCCCGCGCAACTTGGCCTTTATCCGGTCGTCCCCGACGCCGAATGGGTCGAACGCGTGCTCGAGTGCGGCGTGCGAACCGTGCAACTGCGCGTGAAAGGCGCGGATCCGGACGCGTTGCGCCGGGAAGTCGCACGGGCGGTCGCGGCGGGGCGCCGTTATCCCGATGCGCGCGTGTTCATCAACGATCACTGGCAGATCGCGATAGAAGAAGGCGCGTACGGCGTACATCTGGGTCAGGAGGACCTGGAAACGGCCGATCTGGCCGCGATCGCGCGTGCCGGCCTGCGGCTCGGGCTGTCGAGTCACGGTTATTACGAGATGTTGCGCGCGTTGCACGAGCGCCCGAGCTATCTGGCGCTCGGCCCCGTGTACGCGACCGCGACCAAGGCGGTCGCGGCGCCGCCGCAAGGCCTCGCGCGGATTGCCCGCTATGCGCGCTTCGCGGGCGCGCGGGCGCCGCTCGTCGCGATCGGCGGCGTGGGGCTCGACGCGTTGCCGGACGTGCTGGCGACGGGCGTCGGCAGCGTCGCGGTGGTCAGCGCGGTCACGGGCGCAGACGATTATCGGGCGGCGATTGTTGCGTTGCAGCAATGTTTTGCCCGACAATTTGACAATCATTGACCGCGGGGCTCGGAACGGCGTCACGACATCATTCCAATGCAGGCCCTATAATTCGGCGTTCTGCGTAAAAGGACTGTCAGCTCCGTGAGCCCCACTCCTACCGAGACACTGCTGGAACTTCGCGACGTCGACTTTGGCTACGGCGACCGCCTCGTCCTGTCGAACCTGAACATGCGCTTCGGGCGCGGCCAGGTCGTCGCCGTCATGGGCGGGTCGGGTTGCGGCAAGACGACCGTGTTGCGCCTGATCGGCGGCCTGGTACGCGCACGCCGCGGCCAGGTGCTGTTCGACGGCGCCGACGTCGGCGCGCAGACGCGCGACGGCCTGTACGCGCTGCGCCGCAAGATGGGCATGCTGTTCCAGTTCGGCGCGCTGTTCACCGACATGTCGGTGTTCGAGAACGTCGCGTTCGCGCTGCGAGAACACACCGACCTGCCCGAAGACCTGATCCGCGACCTGGTGCTGATGAAGCTCAACGCGGTCGGTCTGCGCGGCGCGCGCGACCTGATGCCGTCCGAGGTGTCGGGCGGGATGGCGCGCCGCATCGCGCTCGCGCGCGCGATCGCGCTCGACCCGCAGCTCATCATGTACGACGAACCGTTCGCGGGCCTCGATCCGATCTCGCTCGGCATCACGGCGAACCTGATCCGCACGCTGAACGAGGCGCTCGGCGCAACGTCGATCCTCGTCACGCACGACGTGCCGGAATCGTTCGCGATCGCCGACTACGTGTATTTTCTGGCCAATGGCGGCGTGCTCGCGCAGGGTACGCCCGACGAGCTGCGCGCGTCGACCGACCCGAGCGTGCGCCAGTTCATCGACGGCGCGCCGGACGGCCCGTTCAAATTTCATTACACGAGCCCGCCGCTGGCTGCGGATTTCGGGCTCGGCGGAGGGCGCGCATGATCAGCGCGATCGGACGTTACGTCATCGGCGGCCTCGAGCGCGCGGGCTACGGCACGCGGCTGTTCGTGCGCCTCGTGCTGGAATTCTTCCCGCTGCTGCGCCGGCCGCGGCTGGTCACGAAGCAGATCCACTTCCTCGGCAACTATTCGTTCGTGATCATTGCCGTGTCGGGCCTGTTCGTCGGCTTCGTGCTCGGCCTGCAGGGCTATTACACGCTGAATCGCTACGGGTCCGAGCAGGCGCTCGGCCTGCTGGTCGCGCTGTCGCTGGTGCGCGAGCTCGGCCCGGTCGTGACCGCGCTGCTGTTCGCGGGCCGCGCGGGCACGTCGCTCACGGCCGAGATCGGCCTGATGAAGGCCGGCGAGCAGCTCACCGCGCTCGAGATGATGGCCGTCGATCCGCTCAAGACGGTGATTGCGCCGCGCCTGTGGGCCGGCATCATCGCGATGCCGCTGCTCACCGCGATCTTCAACGCGGTCGGCGTGCTCGGCGGTTATTTCGTCGGGGTCGTGCTGATCGGCGTCGATCCGGGCGCGTTCTGGTCACAGATGCAGGGCGGGGTCGAGGTGTGGGCCGACGTCGGCAACGGCGTGATCAAGAGCATCGTGTTCGGGTTCGCCGTGACCTTCATTGCACTGTTTCAGGGGTATGAAGCGAAGCCCACGCCCGAGGGCGTGTCGCGCGCGACGACCAAGACGGTCGTGTTCGCGTCGCTCGCCGTACTCGGCCTCGATTTCCTGCTGACCGCGCTGATGTTCAGCTAAGCCTCAGCCAAGCCAAATTTTGGGATGACGATGAAAAAGACTGCTCTCGACTTCTGGGTCGGCCTGTTCGTGGTGGTGGGCTTCCTTGCGGTGCTGTTCCTGGCGCTCAAGGTCGGCAACATGAGCTCGCTGTCGTTTCAGCCGACCTACTCGGTGAGGATGAAATTCGACAACATCGGCGGGCTGAAGCCGCGCGCCGCCGTGAAGAGCTCGGGCGTCGTGGTCGGCCGCGTGAAGTCGATCGCCTTCGACACCAACACCTACCAGGCGCTGGTGACGATCGATATCGACGGCCAGTATCCGTTCCCGAAGGATTCGTCGGCGAAGATCCTGACGTCGGGCCTGCTCGGCGAGCAGTACATCGGCCTCGATCCGGGCGGCGACACCGAAATGCTGAAGGCGGGCGATACGATCACGATGACGCAGTCGGCGATCGTGCTCGAGAACCTGATCGGCCAGTTCCTGTACAGCAAGGCAGCCGACGCGGGTGGCGCGAAGCCGGCATCGGGGGCTGTGGCCGCGCCGGCCGCACCCGCGCCGGTCGCGGTGCCGGCCTCCGCGGTGTCCGGTTCGACCGCCCAATAACCACACGAGAGAAAGACAAGAGGGTAATGACCATGCAGACGATCCGCATCAGGCACGCCGCGCTCGCGGTGGCGGCAGTCGCCGCGTTGAGCGGTTGCGCGACCGTGCAGACGCCGACCAAGGGCGATCCGCTCGAAGGCTTCAACCGGTCGATGTACAAGTTCAACGACACGGTCGACACGTACGCGCTGAAACCGGTCGCGAAGGGCTACCAGTACGTGGTGCCGCAGCCGGTGCGCGACAGCGTGACGAACTTCTTCTCGAACATCGGCGACGTCTACATCGCCGCGAACAACATCGTGCAGCTGCGAATCGCGGACGGCGTCGGCGACATCATGCGCGTCGTGATCAACACGGTGTTCGGCGTCGGCGGCCTGTTCGACGTCGCGACGATCGCGAAACTGCCGAAGCACACGGCCGACTTCGGGATCACGATGGGCCGCTACGGCATGCCGTCGGGCCCGTATCTCGTGCTGCCGCTGCTCGGCCCGAGCACGCTGCGCGACACGGCAGGCCTCGGCGTCGACTACGTGGGCAATCCGCTCACCTACGTGAAGCCGGACAGCCTGAGCTGGGGCCTGTTCGGCGTGAACCTCGTCAACACGCGTGCGAACCTGCTCGGCGCGGGCGACGTGCTGGATGCCGCGGCGCTCGACAAGTATTCGTTCGTGCGCAACGCGTACCTGCAGCGCCGCCAGATGCTGATCGACAACGCGCGCGGCGAGGCCTCGACGGCGTCGAGCAACGACGCGCTGCCGAAGTACGACCTGCCGGACGACGGCGCGGCACCGGCGGCAGCCGGCGCGGCGGGAACGGCGGGTGCGGCCGCGGTCGGCGGCGCGACGGCGCCGGCCGGCGCATCGGGCGCGGCCGTCGCCGCACCGGCGTCGGGCGGTGCCGAAGCACCGAACCCGGCCAGCGCGACGAACGTGCCGGCAATGCAGATGACGCCGCCCGCTCCGGGCGGGATTCGTTTCCCGAGCATCAAGCTGCACTGACCCATTTACATTCGTTACAGCCGGAAACGATTGAGTCGGCGGCGCACGCGAACTTGCGCGTAAGCTACCGGCTCCAACCTACGCATCGACTCTTCATGCAGGTCACTATGATGAAAAAACTGTTCCTGATCCCCGTTTTCGCGGCGCTGTTCTCGTTCGGCAGCGCAGCTCACGCGCAAGTCGACCAGTCGAACCCGCAGGCGCTGATCAAGACGGCGACGCAGCAGGTCCTCGACGAGGTCAAGCAGCAGACGATCAAGCAGGGCGACACCAACCGCATCATTACGATCGTCAACAAGGACATCCTGCCGTACACCGATTTCCGCCGCACCACGCAGCTCGCGATGGGTCGCAACTGGCGTACGGCGTCGGCCGAGCAGCAGCAACAGGTTCAGGAGCAGTTCAAGCTGCTGCTGATCCGCACGTATTCGGGCGCGCTCGCGCAGCTGAAGCCGGACCAGCAGATCCAGTACCCGCCGTTCCGCGCCGATCCGGCCGACACCGACGTGGTCGTGAAGACGGTCGCGATGAACAACGGCCAGCCGGTCCAGATCGACTATCGCCTGTACAAGTCGGCGAATGGCTGGAAGGTGTATGACCTGAACGTGCTCGGCGCGTGGCTGATCCAGACGTACCAGCAGCAGTTCAACGAGAAGATCCAGCAAAGCGGCGTGGACGGCCTGATCCAGTTCCTGACGCAGCGCAACCAGCAACTTGCCGCCGGCAAGCAGGCGTCGTGAGCGCCTTCGAAGCAGGCTCATCGCTGACCGTTGCGAGCGCGAAGTCCGCGCTCGCGGACGGTCTTGCGCGCATCGGCGCCGGCGCGACCGCCGTCGATTGCGCGGCGCTGACGCAGTTCGACTCGTCCGCGCTCGCCGTGCTGCTCGCATGGCAACGTGCCGCCAAAGCGCGCGGCGCGACCCTCGACCTCCTCAATCTCCCGCAGAAGCTCGCCAGCCTCGCGCGCGCCTACGGCGTCGACGCGCTCATCGACGGCACCGGGCGACATTGACCCTGTCCGACCGAAGCCTGCCGCGCCAGCCGGCGCGCGCACGCTTCAGGCCGCGCGCCGCCTGCGCCGGCCCCACCAGCCGGTTTGCCCTATAATCAAGCGTTTTGCGGGGCAGCCAATCGGCGTCCGGCCCCCATTTTCTTTCGCAGCAAGCACAGAATAGGCGTCGCGGCCCTTGCGCCGCGCACAGTCATGTCAGCCATAGAAATCCGTCACGTCAAGAAGCGCTACAAATCGCTTCAGGCGCTCAAGGGCGTCAGCCTGTCGGTCGAGGAAGGCGAGTTTTTCGGTCTGCTCGGCCCGAACGGCGCAGGCAAGACCACGCTCATCAGTATCCTCGCCGGGCTTGCCCGGGCCGATGAAGGCAGTATCTCGGTGCGCGGCCACGACGTCGTCAAGGACTTCCGCGATGCGCGCCGCGCGCTCGGCGTCGTGCCGCAGGAACTCGTGTTCGACCCGTTCTTCACCGTCCGCGAGACGCTGCGGATCCAGTCCGGCTATTTCGGGCTGCGCCACAACGACGACTGGATCGACGAAGTGATGGCCAATCTCGACCTCACCGAGAAGGCCGACGCGAACATGCGCGCGCTGTCGGGCGGGATGAAGCGCCGCGTGCTGGTCGCGCAGGCGCTCGTGCACCGGCCGCCCGTGATCGTGCTCGACGAGCCGACCGCCGGCGTCGACGTCGAACTGCGCCAGACGCTGTGGCAGTTCATCTCGCGGCTGAACCGCGAGGGCCACACGATCGTCCTGACCACCCATTACCTGGAAGAAGCCGAGTCGCTGTGCGACCGCATCGCGATGCTGCGTCGCGGTGAAGTCGTCGCGCTCGATCGCACCGACGCGCTGCTGCGCCGCTTCGCGGGCCTGCAGCTGTACCTGCGGTTCTCGACCGGCGCGCTGCCCGCCGAGCTGCGCGGGCTGGAGACCGATCCGGCCGCGCGCGCGCCGGGCGAGCATCTGCTGCGCCTCACGAGCTACGACGATGTCGAGCGCATCCTCGCGCAGTGTCGCGCGGCCGGCTGCACGTTCGACGAGATCGAGGTCCGCAAGGCCGACCTCGAGGATGTGTTCGTCCAGGTGATGAACGGGGCCGAGGTCATCGAGGGTCTGGCATGAGCGGTTTTCAAACGCTGTTCTACAAGGAACTCCTGCGCTTCTGGAAAGTGTCGTTCCAGACGGTGTGCGCGCCGATCGTGACGGCGCTGCTGTACCTGACGATCTTCGGCCATGCGCTGTCGGGCCGCGTCGAGGTGTATCCGGGCGTCGAGTACGTGAGCTTTCTCGTGCCGGGCCTCGTGATGATGAGCGTGCTGCAGAACGCGTTCGCGAACAGCTCGTCGTCGCTGATCCAGTCGAAGATCACCGGCAACCTCGTGTTCGTGCTGCTGCCGCCGTTGTCCTACAGGGACATCTTCGGCGCGTACGTCCTTGCGTCCGTCGTGCGCGGGCTCGCGGTCGGCACGGGCGTGTTCGTCGTGACGATCTGGTTTATCCCGATGCATTTCGCGGCGCCGTTGTTCATCATCGCGTTCGCGCTGCTCGGCTCGGCAATCCTCGGTACGCTCGGGCTGATCGCCGGCATCTGGGCCGAGAAGTTCGACCAGCTCGCCGCGTTCCAGAACTTCCTGATCATGCCGCTGACGTTCCTGTCCGGCGTGTTCTATTCGACGCATTCGCTGCCGCCCGTGTGGCGCGAGATCTCGCGTCTCAACCCGTTTTTCTACATGATCGACGGCTTCCGTTACGGGTTCTTCGGCGCGTCCGACATCAACCCGCTCACGAGCCTCGCGATCGTCACCGGTTTCTTCGTGCTGCTCGCGATGTTCGCGATGCGGCTGCTCGCGACCGGCTACAAACTGCGTCATTGATATCGACGGCGGCGGCCGCCACGGGCGGCGCGCGCCGACAGGAGCCCCTCATGTTGCCGACTCCCGAACAGGTCAAGCAATACATCGCCGGCGGTCTCGCCTGCACTCATCTGGAAGTCGAAGGCGACGGCCAGCATTTCTTCGCGACGATCGTGTCGGCGGCCTTCGAAGGCAAGCGGCCGATCCAGCGGCACCAGCTCGTTTATGCGGCGCTCGGCGATCGCATGAAGCAGGAAATTCACGCGCTCAGCATGAAGACGCTGACGCCCGCCGAATGGCAGAACGCATAACCGGAACCACTGAGTGCAAGTCACCGTCAACGAGCGCGACGCCGTCCAGAGCGTCGCCACGGCACACCCGGCCGCCAACGGGGAATCGCAGGGACATGGGATGGACAAGCTGGTGATCGAAGGCGGTCGCCGGTTGTCGGGCGAGATCGTCGTGTCGGGCGCGAAGAACGCCGCGCTGCCGATCCTGTGCGCGGGGCTGCTCAGCGCCGAGCCGGTCGAACTCGACAACGTGCCGAACCTGAAGGACGTGCGCACCACGCTGAAGGTGCTGAACCAGATGGGCGTGAAGAGCGAAACGGACGGCTGCCGCGTGCAGCTCGACGCGTCGCGCGTCGACAACCTCGTCGCGCCGTACGAGCTCGTCAAGACGATGCGCGCGTCGATCCTCGTGCTCGGGCCGCTGCTCGCGCGCTTCGGCGAGGCGAAGGTGTCGCTGCCGGGCGGCTGCGCGATCGGCGCGCGGCCGGTCGACCAGCACATCAAGGGCCTGCAGGCGATGGGCGCCGAGATCAGCATCGAGCACGGCTTCATCGAGGCGCGCGCGAAGCGCCTGAAGGGCGCGCGCATCGTGACCGACATGATCACGGTGACGGGCACGGAAAACCTGCTGATGGCCGCGACGCTGGCCGATGGCGAGACGGTGATCGAAAACGCGGCGCGCGAGCCGGAAGTGAGCGATCTCGCGCACCTGCTGGTCGCGATGGGCGCGAAAATCGACGGCATCGGCACCGACCGCCTCGTGATCCAGGGCGTCGAGCGGCTGCATGGCGCACGCCATTCGGTGATTCCCGACCGCATCGAGGCCGGCACGTTCCTGTGCGCGGTCGCGGCGGCGGGCGGCGACGTGATGCTGACGGGCGTGCGCCCGCACATCCTCGACGCGGTGATCGACAAGCTGCGCGAGGCCGGCGTGTCGATCGAGGAAGGCGACAGCTGGCTGCGCGTGAAGATGGACCGCCGCCCGTCGGCGGTGACGATCCGCACGTCGGAATACCCGGCGTTTCCGACCGACATGCAGGCGCAGTTCATGGCCCTCAATTCGGTCGCGACGGGCACCGCGCAGGTCGTCGAGACCATTTTCGAGAACCGTTTCATGCACGTGCAGGAGCTGAACCGGCTCGGCGCGAACATCACCATCGACGGCAACACGGCGCTCGTGACCGGCGTCGACAAGCTGTCCGGCGCGAACGTGATGGCGACCGACCTGCGCGCGTCGGCGAGCCTCGTGATCGCCGGGCTGCGCGCCGAAGGCGAAACGCTCGTCGACCGCATCTATCACCTAGACCGCGGCTACGACCGCATGGAAACCAAACTGACCGCCGTCGGCGCGAACGTGCGCCGCCTCTCCGGGAGCCAAGCATGACCGCGCCGCTGACCCTCGCCCTGTCGAAGGGCCGGATTTTCGAGGAAACCCTGCCGCTGCTGGCGGCCGCCGGCGTGCAGGTGGCCGAGGATCCGGAAACGTCGCGCAAGCTGATCCTGCCGACGACCGATCCGAACCTGCGCGTGATCATCGTGCGTGCGAGCGACGTGCCGACCTACGTCGAATACGGCGCGGCCGATTTCGGCGTGGCCGGCAAGGACGTGCTGGTCGAGCACGGCGGCTCGGGCCTGTACCAGCCGATCGACCTGAACATTGCGCGCTGCCGGATGTCGGTGGCGGTGCCGGCCGGTTTCGACTATGCGAACGCGGTGCGCCAGGGCGCGCGCCTGCGGGTCGCGACCAAATACGTCGAAACGGCACGCGAGCACTTCGCCGCGAAAGGCGTGCACGTCGACCTGATCAAGCTGTACGGCTCGATGGAACTGGCGCCGCTGGTCGGGCTGGCCGACGCGATCGTCGACCTCGTCAGCTCGGGCGGCACGCTGAAGGCGAACAATCTGGTCGAGGTCGAGGAGATCATGGCGATCTCGTCGCGCCTCGTCGTGAACCAGGCTGCGCTGAAGTTGAAGCGCGCGGCGCTCAAGCCGATTCTCGACGCGTTCGAACGCGCGTCGCAGAATGGTAATTGAGCGCATCACCGTAACGGAATTCCCATGGCCATCACCATCCGCAAACTCGATTCGACGAGCGACGGCTTCGACGCCGCGCTGCGTGCGGTGCTCGCGTTCGAGGCGAGCGAGGACGAAGCGATCGAGCAGTCGGTCGCGAAAATTCTCGCCGACGTGAAGTCGCGCGGCGACGCCGCGGTGCTCGAGTACACGAACCGCTTCGACCGGCTGGACGCGAGCAGCGTCGCCGCGCTCGAACTGCCGCAGGACGCGCTGCAGACGGCGCTCGACGGCCTCGCGCCGAAGGCGCGCGCGGCGCTGGAAGCCGCTGCCGCGCGCGTGCGTGCGTACCACGAGAAACAGAAGATCGAGTGCGGCACCCATAGCTGGCAGTACACGGAAAGCGACGGCACGGTGCTCGGCCAGAAGATCACGCCGCTCGACCGCGTCGGCCTGTACGTGCCGGGCGGCAAGGCTGCGTATCCGTCGTCGGTGCTGATGAACGCGATTCCCGCGCGCGTCGCGGGCGTCGGCGAGATCGTGATGGTCGTGCCGACCCCGGACGGCGTGAAGAACGACCTCGTGCTCGCTGCGGCGCTGCTCGGCGGCGTCGATCGCGTGTTCACGATCGGCGGCGCGCAGGCGGTCGGCGCGCTCGCGTACGGCACGGCCACGGTGCCGCCGGTCGACAAGATCTGCGGGCCGGGCAATGCATACGTCGCGTCGGCGAAGCGCCGCGTGTTCGGCACGGTCGGCATCGACATGATCGCCGGCCCGTCGGAAATCCTCGTGCTGTGCGACGGCACGACCGATCCGAGCTGGGTCGCGATGGACCTGTTCTCGCAGGCCGAACACGACGAGCTCGCGCAGTCGATCCTGCTGTGCCCGGACGCCGCGTTCCTCGAGCGCGTCGAGAAGGCAATCGAGGAGCTGCTGCCGACGATGCCGCGCCAGGACGTGATCCGCGCGTCGCTGGAAGGCCGCGGCGCGCTGATCAAGGTGCGCGACATGGCCGAAGCGTGCCGGATCGCGAACGACATCGCGCCGGAGCACCTCGAGATTTCCGCGCTGGAGCCGCAGCAATGGGGCCAGCAAATCCGCCACGCCGGCGCGATCTTCCTCGGCCGCTACACGAGCGAAAGCCTCGGCGACTACTGCGCGGGCCCGAATCACGTGCTGCCGACGTCGCGCACCGCGCGCTTCTCGTCGCCGCTCGGCGTGTACGACTTCATCAAGCGTTCGAGCCTGATCGAAGTCAGCGCCGAAGGTGCGCAGACGCTGGGCGAGATCGCCTCGGAGCTTGCATACGGCGAAGGGCTGCAGGCGCACGCGCGCAGCGCCGAGCTCCGGATGAAGGGGTGACGCGCGCCGGAGCCGCTGCCGACGCAGCGGTTCCGGTCGACGAGGAGGCCCGGCGCAGGGCGGCAGCCGCCGCCTTGCCGACCATTTGACGCCGGCGCGACGCACGCCGGCTTGAGACCATGACGACGCCACAAGACATCATCCGCCGCGACGTGCTCGCGATGACGAGCTACCCGGTGCCCGACGCGAGCGGCTTCGTGAAGCTCGACGCGATGGAGAACCCGTATTCGCTGCCGGCACCGCTCGCGGCGGCGCTCGGCGAACGCCTCGCGCAGGTCGCGCTGAACCGCTACCCGGCGCCGCGCCCGGGCGCGCTGCTCGACAAGCTGCGCCGGGCGATGGGCGTGCCGGCCGCATGCGACGTGCTGCTCGGCAACGGCTCGGACGAAATCATCAGCATGATGTCGGTGGCGTGTGCGAAACCGGGCGCGAAGGTGCTCGCACCGGTGCCGGGTTTCGTGATGTACGAGTTGTCGGCGAAGTTCGCGCAGCTCGAATTCGTCGGCGTGCCGCTCAAGGCCGACCTGACGCTCGACGCCGACGCGATGATCGCGGCCATCGCCGAGCACCGGCCCGCGCTCGTCTACCTCGCTTACCCGAACAACCCGACCGGCACGCTGTACGACGAGGCCGACGTCGAGCGGATCATCGCGGCCGCGCCGCACAGCCTGATCGTGATCGACGAGGCGTACCAGCCGTTCGCGGAGCGCTCGTGGCTGCCGCGTGCCGCCGAGTTCGACAACGTCGTCGTGATGCGCACGGTGTCGAAGCTCGGCCTCGCGGGGATCCGCCTTGGTTATCTCGCCGGACTGCCGGCGTGGCTGACCGAGTTCGACAAGGTGCGCCCGCCGTACAACATCAACGTGCTGACCCAGGCAACCGCCGATTTCCTGCTCGACCACCTCGACGTGCTCGACGCGCAGGCGGCCGAACTGCGTGCGGAACGCACGCGCCTCGCGCAGGCCGTGGCCGCGCTGCCGGGCACGACGGTGTTCCCGAGCGCCGGCAATTTCCTGCTGGTGCGCGTGCCGGACGCAGCCGCCGTGTTCGATGCGCTGCTCACGGAGCGGGTGCTGGTCAAAAACGTGAGTAAAATGCATCCGTTGCTGTCCGAATGCGTGCGGCTGACCGTCGGTTCTCCCGACGAAAACGCGCGCCTGCTGGCTGCTTTGAAACTCGCACTGCCCGGTTGAGCCCACGGCGCGGCGGCGCGTGACGATCAATCCCCATTTACATCAGACTCAATCAAGGAATTGCCATGCGTGTGGCGGAAGTCGTTCGCAATACCAGCGAAACGCAGATCCGTGTGAAGCTCGATCTCGACGGGACGGGCCGGCAGAAGCTGGCCACCGGCGTGCCGTTTCTCGACCATATGCTCGACCAGATCGCGCGACATGGTCTGATCGATCTCGAGGTCGAAGCGCATGGCGATACCCATATCGACGACCACCACACGGTCGAGGATGTCGGCATCACGCTCGGTCAGGCCGTCGCGAAGGCGATCGGCGACAAGAAGGGCATCCGCCGCTACGGCCATTCGTACGTGCCGCTCGACGAGGCGCTGTCGCGCGTCGTGATCGACTTCTCGGGCCGGCCCGGTCTTGAATTCCACGTGCCGTTCACGCGTGCGCGGATCGGCACGTTCGACGTCGATCTCTCCATCGAATTCTTCCGCGGGTTCGTGAACCACGCGGGCGTCACGCTGCACATCGACAACCTGCGCGGCATCAACGCGCATCATCAGCTCGAAACGGTGTTCAAGGCCTTCGGCCGGGCGCTCCGTGCGGCGGTGGAGCTCGACGAGCGCGCGGCGGGGCAGATTCCGTCGACGAAGGGCAGCCTCTAACTTCCGAACGGACAGGACGCCAACGACAACCTCACGGCTTCGGCGCGGCGCGCCGGCTTGCGATGGATCTGCTCAAATCGTTCATTTCGCTGCTGGCGCTGATCAACCCGATCGGCGCGGTGCCGTTTTTCCTGAGCCTGACGGCGCAGCAGTCGGACATCGAGCGGCGCCGCACGATCCGGATCGCGTCGGTGTCGGTGTTCTGCGTGATGACGGTGACGACGCTGCTCGGGCAGCAGATCATCGACTTCTTCGGCATTTCGGTCGGCTCCCTTGAAGTGGGCGGCGGCATCATCATGTTGCTGATGGCGATCAACATGCTGAACGCGCAGATCGGCAACACGCGATCGACGCCGGAGGAGCGCCACGAGGCCGAGCTGAAGGACAACATCGCGGTCGTGCCGCTGGCGATTCCGCTGCTCACGGGCCCCGGCTCGATCAGCACGGTGATCATCTATGCGGCGAACTCGCATCACTGGTATGAGCGAGCCGGGCTCGTCGCGATCGGCGCGGTCCTGGCTCTGCTGTGTTTCTTCGCGATGCGGCTTGCCGAGCCGATCGCGAACTGGATCGGCCGCACCGGCATCAACATCGCCACGCGGCTGATGGGTTTGATGCTGTCGGCGCTGGCGGTGGAATTCATCGTCAATGGACTGAGGGCGCTACTGCCTGCACTGAGATGAAAACTTCGATTGCGATTGTGGATTATGGGATGGGCAACCTGCGGTCGGTCGCGCAGGCGCTCAAGAA
The DNA here is from genome assembly GCF_001521935.1 of Burkholderia sp. RF7-non_BP4. Classification (NCBI taxonomy): domain Bacteria; kingdom Pseudomonadati; phylum Pseudomonadota; class Betaproteobacteria; order Burkholderiales; family Burkholderiaceae; genus Burkholderia; species Burkholderia sp. RF7-non_BP4. The sequence goes on from NZ_LOTA01000091.1 coordinate 92,852, forward strand.
GGCCGAACCGGCCGCCGACGTGGCGATCGTCGATACGCCGGCCGCGATTCGCGCGGCCGACCGCGTCGTGCTGCCCGGCCAGGGCGCGATGCCCGACTGCATGCGCTGCCTCGGCGAATCGGGGCTGCAGGAAGCGGTGATCGAGGCGTCGCGCACGAAGCCGCTGCTGGGCGTGTGCGTCGGCGAGCAGATGCTGTTCGACTGGAGCGCGGAAGGCGACACGAAGGGTCTGGGCCTGTTGCCCGGCAAGGTCGTGCGCTTCGAGCTCGACGGCCGGCTGCAGGACGACGGCTCGCGCTTCAAGGTGCCGCAGATGGGCTGGAACCGCGTGCACCAGTCGCAGCCGCACCCGCTGTGGGACGGCGTGCCCGACGACGCGTATTTCTACTTCGTGCACAGCTATTACGTGCGCCCGGACAACCCGGCGCACACGGTCGGCGAAACGGCATACGGCGCGCCGTTTACGTCCGCGGTCGCGCGGGACAACCTCTTCGCGACCCAATTCCACCCCGAGAAAAGCGCGGAGGTCGGGTTGCGTCTGTATCGCAACTTCGTACACTGGAAACCGTGAACGTCGTGTGCGTGCCACAGTCGGCGGGCCGGAAAGGCCCGTTCGCAAGCCCGCTATTGGCGGGAACAGGCCCTATGCGCCGAAAGAGTTGTACTAAACTAGCGAGACGGCGCGGCACCGGTTTGGCCGGTGCGCGCCGGATTCTTTTCATTTTCCACGACGACACCCGATTGCTATGTTGCTGATTCCGGCCATCGATCTCAAAGACGGTCAGTGTGTGCGCCTCAAACAGGGCGATATGGACCAGGCCACGATTTTCTCCGAGGACCCGGCGGCGATGGCCCGCAAGTGGGTCGATCTCGGCGCCCGGCGGCTGCATCTGGTCGACCTGAACGGCGCGTTCGCCGGCAAGCCGAAGAATCTCGAAGCGATCGAAGCGATCCTCGACGAAGTCGGCGACGAAATCCCCGTGCAGCTCGGCGGCGGCATCCGCAGCCTCGAGACGATCGAGAAGTATCTCGACGCCGGCCTCTCCTACGTGATCATCGGCACCGCGGCCGTGAAGGACCCGGGCTTCCTGCAGGACGCGTGCACCGCGTTCGCGGGCAACATCATCGTCGGGCTGGACGCGAAGGACGGCAAGGTCGCGACCGACGGCTGGAGCAAGCTGACGGGCCACGAGGTGATCGATCTCGCGCGCAAGTTCGAGGACTACGGCGTCGAATCGATCGTCTACACGGACATCGGCCGCGACGGGATGCTGCAGGGCATCAACATCGAAGCAACCGTGAAGCTCGCCCAGGCGGTCGGCATTCCGGTGATCGCAAGCGGCGGCCTGTCGAACCTCACCGACATCGAGAACCTCTGCGAAGTGGAGGAACACGGCGTCGAAGGCGTGATCTGCGGCCGTGCGATCTACTCCGGCGATCTCGATTTCGCGGCCGCGCAAAAACGCGCGGACGAACTGAACGGCGAACTCGACGACGCCTGAGCGCGGTCGTTCCGTTCGCCGGGGTCGCCAGCAGGCGGCCCCGACCGGACGCCTCGCGCGAGGCGTCCGTAACCGGCCGTCCCATCGCGGCATTTGGCGCAACATCATGGCTCTAGCTAAACGCATCATCCCCTGCCTGGACGTGACCGCCGGGCGTGTCGTCAAGGGCGTCAACTTCGTCGAACTGCGCGATGCCGGCGATCCCGTCGAAATCGCCCGCCGCTACGACGACCAGGGCGCCGACGAACTGACGTTCCTCGACATCACCGCGACCTCCGACCAGCGCGACCTGATCCTGCCGATCATCGAGGCCGTCGCGTCGCAGGTCTTCATTCCGCTGACCGTCGGCGGCGGCGTGCGCGCCGTCGAGGACGTTCGGCGCCTGTTGAACGCCGGCGCGGACAAGGTCAGCATGAATTCGTCGGCGGTCGCGAACCCGCAGCTCGTGCGCGACGCGGCCGACAAGTACGGCTCGCAGTGCATCGTCGTCGCGATCGACGCGAAGCGCGTGTCGGCCGACGGCGAGGCGCCGCGCTGGGAAGTCTTCACGCACGGCGGCCGCAAGGGCACGGGCATCGACGCGATCGAATGGGCGCGCAAGATGGCCGAGCTCGGCGCGGGCGAAATCCTGCTCACGAGCATGGACCGCGACGGCACGAAGTCCGGCTTCGACCTCGCGCTCACGCGCGGCGTGTCGGACGCGGTGCCGGTGCCGGTGATCGCGTCGGGCGGCGTGGGCTCGCTGCAGGACCTCGCGGACGGCATCAAGGACGGCCGCGCCGACGCAGTGCTGGCCGCGAGCATCTTCCACTACGGCGAGCACACGGTCGGCGAGGCGAAGCGCTTCATGGCCGACCAGGGCATTCCGGTGAGGCTGTGATGACGACGGAAACGAAATCCCTGCCCGCGTGGCTCGACAAGGTCCGCTGGGACGACAACGGCCTCGTGCCGGTGATCGCGCAGGAAGCGTCGACGAACGACGTGCTGATGTTCGCGTGGATGAACCGCGAGGCGCTGGCGAAGACGATCGAGACGCAGCGCGCGGTCTATTATTCGCGTTCACGCAAGCGCCTGTGGTTCAAGGGCGAGGAGTCGGGCCACGTGCAGCACGTGCACGAGGTGCGGCTCGACTGCGACGAGGACGTCGTGCTGCTGAAGGTCGAGCAGGTGTCGGGCATCGCATGCCACACCGGCCGGCATTCGTGCTTCTTCCAGAAATTCGAAGGCACTGTGGACAGCGGCGACTGGGTCGCGGTCGATCCGGTGCTGAAAGACCCCGAACACATCTACAAATGACGCAATCGACCGAAGACACGCTGCTGCGCCTCGCGGCCGTGATCGATAGCCGCAAGGGCGGCGACCCCGAACAATCGTACGTATCGCGCCTGTTCCACAAGGGCGACGACGCGGTGTTGAAGAAGATCGGCGAAGAGGCGACCGAAGTCGTGCTGGCCGCGAAGGACGTGCGCCAGGGCGGCGCGCCGACGGCGCTGGTCGGCGAGGTGGCCGACCTGTGGTTCCACTGCCTCGTGATGCTGTCGCATTTCGACCTGAGCCCGGCCGACGTGATCACCGAACTCGAGCGCCGCGAAGGGCTGTCGGGCATCGAGGAAAAGGCGCTGCGCAAGCGTCGCGAGCGCGAGGAAAACGGCGGGTGACGACGCGCGGCCTGCCGCGCCGACGCCAGTGCGGTAAGCTGTAAGAATTGTCATCTAACGGGGGTAGCATCATGACCGATACGCCGAGCCAGTTTCCGACACCGTCGGTGCCGGGCGCAGCGGACGCCGAGCGACTGAAAGGTCTGCGCACGCTGACGCACGTGCTGTACGGCCTCTACGCGATTCATTGGCTGACGGGCGGCGTCACCGGGATCATCGCGATCATCATCAACTACGTTAAGCGCGACGACGTGGCCGGCACGCCGTACGCCGACCATTTCGAGTGGCAGATCCGCACGTTCTGGCGCGCGCTGATCGCCTACGTGATCGGCTTCGCGCTGATGTTCGTGGTGGTGGGATTCGTCGTCATGTTTGTCACATGGATTTGGACGCTGTACCGTATCATCAAAGGTTGGCTGTACCTGAACGACAACAAGACGCTCGATCCGCAGGCCTGGTTCTGACCGGCGCGCGGGCGTTTCGCAGGAGCAACATGAGTCACGATCCGAATTGCCTGTTCTGCAAGATCGCGGCGGGCGAGATTCCGAGCACGAAGGTGCACGAGGACGACGAATTCGTCGCGTTCCGCGACATCCGCCCGGCGGCCGAGACGCACGTGCTCGTGATTCCGCGCCGGCACGTGCCGACGCTGTCGGCGGCGAGCGAGGCCGATGCGCCGATGCTCGGCCGGCTGATGCTGCTGGTCGCCCGTCTGGCCGACCAGCTCGGCGTTGCGTACACGGGGGGCGAGACCGGGTTTCGCACGGTGATCAACACGGGCCCCGGCGGCGGGCAGGAGGTCTACCACCTGCACGCGCATATCCTGGCCGGCCCGCGCCCGTGGTTGCGGATGGGTTGACGTGGCGGGGCGTTTCCCCGCATCGATAGTCGAAGCCGGCGTGCCGCCGGCGATTTGCGCCGCGACGCGGCGTGGTTGAGGAGAGGTTTCATCATGGGTGGATTGAGCATTTGGCACTGGCTGATCGTGCTGCTGATCGTCGCGCTGGTTTTCGGTACGAAGAAGCTGCGCAACATCGGCAACGACCTCGGCAGCGCCGTGAAGGGTTTCAAGGACGGCATGAAGGAAGGCGAGACACCGGCGGACGCGCAGCAACTGCCGCGCTCGGGTTCGGTCGACGTCAACGCGAAGGAAACGACGCGTTCCGATTCGAACAAGGCGTAACGCCGGCACGCTGACAGGCATTCGCGATGCTGGATCTCGGTCTTTCGAAAATGGCGCTGATCGGCGTCGTCGCGCTCGTGGTGCTCGGCCCCGAGCGCCTGCCGCGCGTCGCGCGTACGGCCGGCGCATTGTTCGGCCGCGCGCAGCGGTACATCAACGACGTGAAGGCCGAGGTCTCGCGCGAAATCGAACTCGACGCGCTGCGGACGATGAAGACCGATTTCGAATCGGCCGCGCGCAATGTCGAGACGACGATTCACGACAACCTGCGCGAGCACGAGAAGGAACTGAACGACACGTGGAATTCCGCGGTCGGCGGCCTTAACGAAGGCTCGGTCGATGCCGGCACGTACGGCTCCGACACGCCCGCGGCGCCGTCGTGGCGCGGCAGCACGGCCGCGCTCGCGCCGAAGCGTCGCAACTGGCGTGTGAAACAGGCGGCGACGCCTGTCTGGTACAAGCGCGCGACGACCCGCCGCACGCACGTGCAGTCGGGCGCCGCGCGTGTCGCGCGCCATCAGCCGGCCAGCCTGCGCCGGCCGACGCGCTTCTTCTGAGTCGAGCGCATGCTCGCTCGTCAATCCTACCGAGGGCCGGTGTGAGCGACCCGCAGCAGAATCCGGGCGACGCCCCGGAAGAAACCTTCATTTCCCATCTCGTCGAGCTTCGCGATCGCATCATTCGCGCGGGGCTGGCCGTGATCGTCGTGTTCCTCGGGCTCGTGTACTGGGCGCCCGACATCTTCCGGCTGCTCGCGCGGCCGCTGATGGAAAACCTGCCGAAGGGCGGCAGGATGATCGTGACCGACGTCACCGGCTCGTTCTTCGTGCCGATGAAGGTCACGATGCTCGTCGCGCTCGTGATCGCGCTGCCGATCGTGCTGTACCAGATCTGGGCGTTCGTCGCGCCGGGGCTGTACCAGCACGAGAAGAAGCTCGTCGCGCCGCTCGTCGGCAGCAGCTACGTCCTGTTCCTGTGCGGGATGGCGTTCGCATACTTCCTCGTGTTCCCGACGATCTTCCGCGTGATGGCGCACTACAACGCGCCGCTCGGCGCGGAGATGTCGACCGACATCGACAACTACCTGAGCTTCGTGCTCGGGATGTTCATCGCGTTCGGGGTCACGTTCGAGGTGCCGATCGTCGTCGTGCTGCTCGTCCGGATGGGCGTGCTGACGCTGAAGAAGCTGAAGGAGATGCGGCCGTACGTGATCGTCGGCGCGTTCGTCGTCGCGGCGGTCGTCACGCCGCCGGACGTGTTCTCGCAGCTGATGCTCGCGCTGCCGCTCGTCGTGCTGTTCGAGATCGGGCTGCTGGCCGCGCGCTTCTTCGTGCCGAAGCCGACGGAAGAACCCGAGGCGGAGAACGGCACCGCAAGTTGATGAGACGCGGCACGCGGCGGCCGGCATGAGGGGCGCCGTCGATGCGGCCCTTCGACGACGTTGAAGCCGGACGGGCGATCGGGCGGCGCAGGTGGCGGGGGCGACCGCAGCTCCGTCACCGCGACGAAGGATCGTCGAAGCAAAGCAAAAGGGCAGCCGATCAGGCTGCCCTTTTGCATTTCCATCGTTGACCGGCAAGCGGCGTCGATACGCCGCCCGCCGGATGTCACTCGCTGTCGCTGTCCTGTTCGTCGAGCGTCTGTTTCGGCGGTGGCGGGCGCTTGCCGATCACCACGCTCACGTCGAACTCCTTGCCCTTTCGCACGACGTGCACCTTGGTCGGCGTGCCCGGCTTGATCTGCGCGACGGTGTTTAGCAACTTCGTCGTGTCGGTGATGTCGTCGCCGTTCACGCTCACGAGGATGTCGCCCGGCTTGATGCCGGCCTTGTCGGCCGGGCCGCCCTGCAGCACGCCCGCGACGATCGCGCCCGACTTCTGCTGGAGCCCGAACGACTCGGCGATTTCCGGCGTGACGTCCTGCGGCTCGACGCCGATCCAGCCGCGCGTGACCGAGCCCGTCGTGATGATGCTTTCGAGCACGGTGCGCGCGGTCGACACGGGGATCGCGAAACCGATGCCGAGCGAGCCGCCCGAGCGCGAGTAGATCGCCGTGTTGATGCCGAGCAGGTTGCCGTTCACGTCGACGAGTGCGCCGCCCGAGTTGCCGGGGTTGATCGGCGCGTCAGTCTGGATGAAGTTCTCGAACGTGTTGATGCCGAGGTGATTGCGGCCGAGCGCGCTGATGATCCCCATCGTGACCGTCTGGCCGACGCCGAACGGGTTGCCGATCGCGAGCACGACGTCGCCGACCCGCGACTGGTCGGAACGGCCGAGCGTGATCGTCGGCAGGTTCGTCATGTTGATCTTCAGCACGGCGAGATCGGTTTCCGGGTCGCTGCCGATCACCTTCGCGGTGCCGGTGCGGCCGTCGGCGAGCGCGACTTCGATCTGGTCGGCGCCGTCCACGACGTGCTGGTTCGTTAGAATGTAACCTTCAGGGCTCACGATAACGCCGGAGCCGAGGTTGGCGGCAGGTTCGTCCTGCTGCTTGCGGGCGTTGCGGTCGCCGAAGAAGTAGCGGAACAGCGGATCCTTCGCGCGCGGATCGGGCGGCAGCGAGCCATCCTTGCTGGAGAAGACGTTGACGACGGCGGGCATCGCCTTTTGCGCGGCCTCCGCGTACGACGTGGTCGCCGGTGCACCGCCGATGCCCGGCGCGACTTCCCGCAGCGCGACGATCGGCGTGGCGAGCTGCTTGCCGAGCTGTCCTTGCCGTTGCAGCCATTGCGGCTTGAGCGTCACGACGATGAACATCAGCGCGAGCAGTACGGTCACCGCCTGCGCGAAGAACAGCCAGAAGCGTCTAAGCATCTGAATGGATTAGAGGTTTATATGGATCGGATCGAACTCGAATTGTACTTGAACAATACCCTTGAAACCGCGCGCTTCAAGGACTATTGCCCGAATGGCCTTCAGGTCGAGGGGCGTCGCAAGATCGAGAAGATCGCCACCGGCGTGACGGCGTCGGTCGCGTTCCTCGAGGCCGCGCTCGAATGGGGGGCGGATGCGGTGCTCGTCCATCACGGCTATTTCTGGCGCAACGAGGCGCCGCAGATCACGGGCCGCAAATACCGGCGCCTGAAGCTGCTGCTCGCGAACGACCTGAACCTGTTCGCGTTCCACCTGCCGCTCGACGCGCATCCCGAGTTCGGCAACAACGCGCAACTCGGCGAGAAGCTCGGGTTGATCGGCGAGCAGCGTTTCGGCGACGGCGATCTTGGCTGGATGGCCACGCTGCCGATGCCCGTCACGCTCGAGCACTTCGTCGCGAAGGTCGAGCGCACGCTCGGCCGCACGCCGCTCGTGCTCGGCGATCCGGAGATGCAACTGCGCCGCATCGCGTGGTGCACGGGCGCCGCGCAGAGCTATTTCGATGCCGCGATCGACGCCGGCGCCGACGTGTTCCTGACCGGCGAAGTGTCGGAATCCGTCACGCACGCGTCGGCCGAGAGCGGCGTCGCGTTCGTTGCGGCGGGGCACCATGCGACCGAACGCTACGGAATCCAGGCGCTTGGCGCCCACTTGTCCGAAGAATTCGATATCGAACACCTTTTTATCGATATTCATAATCCGGTCTGAACGACGGATTTGCGGCAGCGCATCGAAATTTCGTAATGTAGCGAACGCTTAAAAGCGAAATGATTTAATCGCTCCGATAGTGAGGGAAAACCCTTAACTATCAACTACTTCGAAGGGATTTTCATCTCCGGGCCTTGTAAATGGCGACTCCATTCGCGCAAACTAGCGGCGGAATGAAAAGTCGTGACGGAAAATCCAACTCAGAAGTGGGGCGTGTGATGCGAGACAAGGAAGAAAAACGCGTCGACAGCGGCCGCCGTACCTGGCTGATTGCGACATCCGTAGCAGGTGGCGTGGGAGGCGTAGCCACCGTCATACCTTTCGCGGCGTCGCTTGCGCCGTCCGCGAAAGCGAAAGCGGCCGGCGCTCCGGTCGAGGTCGACATCAGCGGCCTGAAGCCCGGCGAGATGGTCACCGTTCCGTGGCGCGGCAAGCCGGTCTGGATCCTGAACCGTACCGACGCCATGCTGGCCGACGTCGTCAAGGCCGACAAGGAAGTGGCCGATCCGACCTCCGACAAACCCTATACGATGCCGCTGCCCGCGTATTGCGCGAACGAATATCGCTCGCGGGCCGATCGCAAGAACATTCTCGTCGTGATGGCCGTGTGTACGCACCTCGGCTGCACGCCTAGCCAACGCTTCACGCCGGGGCCGCAGCCGAACCTGCCGGACGACTGGCCGGGCGGCTTCCTGTGCCCGTGCCACGGTTCGACCTACGACCTCGCCGGCCGCGTGTTCAAGAACAAGCCGGCGCCTCAGAATCTCGACATCCCGCCCTACATGTTCACGTCGGCGACGACCCTCGTGATCGGCAAGGACGAGAAAGGAGAAGCGTGATGGCTGCCGACAACAAAGAAGTCTCCACGACAGGTGTCACCGGCTGGATCGACCAGCGCTTCCCGCTCACGTCCACCTGGAAGAAGCACGTTTCCGAGTACTACGCGCCGAAGAACTTCAACTTCTGGTACTTCTTCGGCTCCCTCGCGCTGCTCGTGCTCGTCAACCAGATCGTCACGGGCATCTTCCTGACGATGAACTACAAGCCCGACTCGATGCTCGCGTTCGCGTCGGTCGAGTACATCATGCGCGAGGTGCCGTGGGGCTGGCTGATCCGCTACATGCACTCGACCGGTGCATCGATGTTCTTCGTCGTCGTATATCTGCACATGTTCCGCGGGCTGATGTACGGGTCGTACCGCAAGCCGCGCGAGCTGGTGTGGATCTTCGGTTGTGCGATCTTCCTCTGCTTGATGGCCGAGGCGTTCTTCGGCTACCTGCTGCCGTGGGGCCAGATGTCGTTCTGGGGCGCGCAGGTGATCGTGAACCTGTTCTCGGCGATCCCGTTCGTCGGCCCGGACCTGTCGTTGTGGATCCGCGGCGACTACGTCGTGTCCGACGTCACGCTGAACCGCTTCTTCGCGTTCCACGTGATCGCGATTCCGCTCGTGCTGGTCGGCCTCGTGATCGCGCACCTCGTCGCGCTGCACGAAGTCGGGTCGAATAACCCGGACGGCATCGAGATCAAGGCGAAGAAGGACGCGAACGGCATTCCGCTCGACGGCATCCCGTTCCATCCGTACTACTCAGTGCACGATTTCTTCGGTGTCTGCGTGTTCCTGATGGTGTTCGCGCTGATCGTGTTCTTCTCGCCGGAGATGGGCGGGTACTTCCTCGAGTCGAACAACTTCGTCCCGGCGAACCCGCTGCAGACGCCGCCGGAGATCGCGCCGGTCTGGTACTTCACCGCGTTCTACGCGATGCTGCGCGCCACCACCGACCCGTTCAAGATCGTGCTGATGGTCGTGATCGCGCTGCTCGGCGTGCTCGCGCTGATCCGCGCGCGCGGCAAGTGGAAGGTCGGCCTGCCGGTGCTGGCCGCCGCGATCGTCGTGTTCATGTTCCTGACGGAATCGAAGTTCTGGGGTGTCGTTGTGATGGGTTCCGCGGTGATCACGCTGTTCTTCCTGCCGTGGCTCGACCGCAGCCCGGTGAAGTCGATCCGCTACCGGCCGCTGTTCCACAAGGTGTTCCTCGGGATCTTCGTCGCGGCGTTCCTGATCCTCGCGTTCCTCGGCACACGGCCGCCATCGCCGGTCGCGACGCTGATTGCGCAGGGTTGCGCGCTGATCTACTTCGCGTTCTTCCTCGGCATGCCCGTCTGGACGCCGCTTGGCACGTTCAAGCAGCCGCCGGAACGGGTGCGCTTCAAGCCCCATTAACGTGAGCGAGGAGAGAACGACATGAAGAAACTGCTTTCGACGCTCGCGCTGATCGGGGCGACGGCCGTGGCGCTGCTGGCGGCGCCGGCCGTGCGCGCGGAAGGTAATTTTCCGCTCGACCGGGCGCCCGATAACACGGAAAATCTTGTTTCGCTTCAGCACGGCGCGCAATTGTTTGTAAACTATTGCCTGAACTGCCACAGCGCGAACCTGATGCGCTACAACCGTCTGACGGATCTGGGCATATCCCAGAAGGAGATCGAAACGAATCTCCTGTTCACGACCGACAAGGTCGGGAACACGATGTCCGTCGCGATGCGGCCCGAAGACGCGAAGAACTGGCTCGGCACCTCGCCGCCCGACCTGTCGGTCGAGGAGCGGGCGCGCGGCCGCGACTGGCTCTACACGTACCTGCGGAGTTTCTACCGCGACGATACGCGGCCGAGCGGCTGGAACAACGCGGTGTTCGAGAACGTCGGCATGCCCCATGTATTGTGGCAACTGCAGGGGCAGCGCACTGCCAAATTCGAAGACAAGACGGACGAGGAGACGGGCGAGAAGGTCCACACGCTCGTCGGCTTCCAGCAGGTCACGCCGGGGACGTTGTCGTCGCCGGACTATGATGCTGCGGTGGCCGACCTGGTGGCCTATATGACATGGATGTCCGAGCCGGCCCAGCAGACCCGCAAGCGCCTCGGCGTGTGGGTGCTGGTCTTTCTCGGTGTCCTGACTTTCCTGGCCTGGCGGCTCAATGCCGCGTACTGGAAAGATATCAAGTAAACACGCCTGACCGGCGTGGGGCCGGCGCAAGGCGGAACCCGTGAAAGGGGTTGCGCCGCGTGCCGGCCCTCGGCTTTTTTGAGGAAACGCAAATATGATGGTTCTGTATTCCGGCACAACTTGCCCGTTCTCCCAGCGTTGCCGGCTGGTGCTGTTCGAGAAGGGCATGGATTTCGAGATCCGTGACGTCGACCTGTTCAACAAGCCGGAAGACATCTCGGTCATGAACCCGTACGGTCAGGTGCCGATTCTGGTCGAGCGCGACCTGATTCTGTACGAATCGAACATCATCAACGAATACATCGACGAGCGCTTCCCGCACCCGCAACTGATGCCGGCCGACCCGGTGCAGCGCGCACGTGCACGCCTGTTCCTGCTCAACTTCGAGAAGGAGCTGTTCGTTCACGTCAGCACGCTCGAGAACGAAAAGGGCAAGGCAGCGGAGAAGAACCACGAGAAGGCACGCCTCGCGATCCGCGATCGCCTGACGCAGCTCGCGCCGATCTTCGTGAAGAACAAGTACATGCTCGGCGAGGAGTTCTCGATGCTCGACGTCGCGATCGCGCCGCTCTTGTGGCGTCTGGATCACTACGGTATCGAGCTGTCGAAGAATGCCGCGCCGCTGATGAAGTACGCCGAGCGGATCTTCAGCCGTCCGGCCTATATCGAAGCACTGACGCCGTCCGAAAAGGTCATGCGTCGTTGATGGTGCAATGAGTGCATGACGGAGCGGGCGCGCGGCGTGCCGCGTGCCTGCTCCGGGTTCGAGGATTGTGATGCAAGAGATTTCAACGAAACCTTATCTGCTGCGCGCGCTGTACGAGTGGTGCACCGATAACGGTTACACGCCGCATATCGCGGTGAGGGTCGACAACTCGACGCGCGTGCCGCGTCAGTTCGTGCGTGACGGCGAGATCGTGCTCAACATCAGCTTCGAGGCGACGAGCCAGCTGCAGATGGGTAACGAGTGGATCGAGTTCACCGCCCGGTTCTCCGGGAAGGCGCACAAGATCGAGATTCCGGTGGCCAACGTGCTCGCGATTTACGCGCGGGAGAACGGGCAGGGGATGGCGTTCCAGGTCGATGCGGTGGCGGGCGAAGGCGAGGATTCGGGCGCGTTCGAGGACGATGCCGAGCAGATCGACGACGCGCGACGCGACGAGTCGCCTGCGGTGCTGACGCCGGTTGCCGATCACGGCGCGAACGAAGAGCCGTCCGAGGGTGCCGATGAACCGCCGAAAACCGACGGCGATGGTTCGAAAGGCGGCAGCAGACCTCGCCTCAAGATCGTGAAATGAGGTAGAATCTCGCGCTTACGCCGGCTTAGCTCATCTGGTAGAGCAGTTGATTTGTAATCATCAGGTGGCGGGTTCGAGTCCTGCAGCCGGCACCAAATTGAACGAAGGGCCGGGAGATTTTTTCTCCCGGCCCTTCGTCGTTTCTGCGCCGCGAACCGATAAACCCGACGCGGGGCGCGCGGCAAAGCCGCTTCAGCGTATTGCATGTGCGGACGCGAGCACGCGGGATTTCCTTCTCGATTCGGTGCCGTACATTTCCTGGCCGGCCCGCGACGCCTCTTGTCAGGAGCGGCGCATTCCCTCGGTTGCAATGCCGCTCTAAGCGATGCCGTTGCGCCGCAGCCAATCTTTCAGGCACTGCCTGCAAACGAGCAACGCGCCGCCGACGATGAGCGCGGTCGTCGGCATCGGTCGGCCAGATGCCCCGCTCCTTAACTGTCACGGCCACGTCACGATGCCCCAATAACGTTGCACGTCCCGGCCGTGACGTATGCATCCAGCGGATCCGATGACATCGCCCCGCTCAGGGAGCGCCTGCCTCCTCGCGACGACGTGCCCTCGTCGTAAACGGCCGCGCATTTCCGCATCCCCATGCCTTCGGGCCATTTCATCAAAAGACAGGATCGACGCCGGTTCGAACCGGATCGCGGACGATCAGGAGACAAGGACCATGCTGAGTCCGCACGAATTCTCGATGCTGCTGCGCATTGCCCGCGCACCGGACAGCGTCGACCCGTCCAACCCGGCGTTCGCCGTGCTCGTCGAAAAGCGGCTGGTCGACGATACGCAGGTGCGTGTGAATGCGGTGGCGGCGCGTCCGGCGCTCACGCCGATCGGCCAGATGCTGCTTGCGCGCTTCGACGAAGCGGCTTGAGAAAGGGGAAGCGTCATGCAGATGGCGTCACGCCTTCGCCGCAGCGAAGGACGTGACGCAACGCAAGCGCGGCGAACCGCTTACTGCGCGACCGGCACCGTCACGTCGCTGCCGAACCAGTGCATCGAGATCTTCTTCAACGAGCCGTCCTTGCGCAGCGACTCCAGCGCATCGTTGATCGCCTTCTCGAATTTCGGATTGCCCTTGCGGAACGGGATCGCCATCTCCTGCTTGCCGCCGTTCAGCACCGCGCCCGAGCGCAGCGGCAGGTTCGACGTCTTGATCATGTACGGCAGCATCAGGCGGTCGTCGAGCGTCGCCTCGATCCGGCCCGCGGCGAGGTCACGCAGCTTTTCCGGCGCGCCGGGATACGTCTGCACCTCGATGCCCGGCACGCTGCGCGCCATCTGGTCGTAGTTGGTGCCGAGCGTCACGCCGAGCTTCTTGCCCTTGAAATCCTCGAGCGACTTGAAGTTGCGCGTGTCGTCCTTGCGCTGAATCAGCTGCGCGGCCGAATACGTGTACGGCTCGCTGAAGTCGAGCACTTCCTTGCGCTGCGGCGTGATCGTGACCTGATTGACGATCACGTCGAACTTGCCGGCCTGCAGCCCCGCGATGATCCCGCTCCATTCGGTCGGGACGAATTGCGTCTTCACGCCGAGCTTGCCGGCGACGGCATTGGCGACATCGACGTCGAAGCCCTCGAGCTGCCCCGACGTGCCGCGCGAGTTGAACGGCGGATACGTGCCTTCGAGGCCGACGCGCAGCACGCCGGCTTTCTTTACCGAGTCGAGCAGGTCTTCCGCATGCGCGGCAACGGCCGTGAAACCGAGGGCCGACGCGAGCAGCAGGCCCGACAGCAGGAACTTCGAACGTTTCATCGCAGATCTCCAGTGTTCAGTGTGGTAATCGAGCGCCGGGCATCGGTCGTGCCCGGACTGGGCCGGAATACGGGCACGTAGACACTACTCGCAACCGGGCCGCGCCGGAAGTCGAATTGGCCCTGATTGCAATCGATTTCCTCTGGCCGTGGGCGAACCGTACAGCGTCGGCCAAGCGTTCGAACGGTTCGCCCGGGCCGCTCGGAGGACGCTTGAAAAACTCTTTTAAATCAGTTCCATTTTTGGAGACTCGCAGTAATTTGTCTGTAAAATCGCGCGAGCGAAATCGCATAACGCGCCATCCGAGGGCGCGTCAAAAGAAGAAAAGGCCGTTGCCATGAACATGCAGAACACTGTTGCCGCATTGCGCGGCGGGTTGCTTCAGCAGGACCGGCTGCTGAAGCTCGATACGCCATTGGGCGCCAACGTGC
>NZ_LOTA01000092.1:0-37209 GCF_001521935.1 Burkholderia sp. RF7-non_BP4
GTGACGCAGCGCGGCCTCGCGCACCGTGCGCTTGAACAGGAACACCTGGTCGGCGAGCGACAGCGCGTCGCCGTGCACGAAGTTGATCTCCATCTGTGCGGCGCCGACCTCGTGGATCAGCGTCTCGATGTCGAGGCCCTGCATTTCGCAGTATTCGTAGATGTCCTCGAACAGCGGATCGAACTCGTTGACGGCCTCGATCGAATACGACTGACGCCCCGTCTCCGCGCGGCCCGTGCGCCCGACCGGCGGACGCAACGGCAGGTCCGGGTCGGCGTTCATGTCGACCAGGTAGAACTCGAGTTCGGGCGCGACGACCGGCTTCCAGCCCTTCGCCTTGTACAGGTCGAGCACGCGGCGCAGCACGTAGCGCGGCGAGATCTCGACCGGCGAGCCGTCGAAATGCACGCAATCGTGAATCACCTGCGCGGTCGGATCGACGGCCCACGGAATCAGGCAGATCGTCGACGGATCGGGCACGCACACCATGTCGGGATCGGTCACGCCGGTCAGCGAGCCGTCTTCCGGATAGTCGCCGGTGACGGTCTGCACCATCACCGCCTGCGGCAGGCGCATCGATTCGCCGGACTCGAACTTGTTGCGCGGAATGATCTTGCCGCGCGCGATGCCGGCCATGTCGGGAATGATCGCCTCGACTTCGGTGATGCGGTGCTGACGCAGGAATTCGCTCAGTTCGGGTTGCATGATCGGCCTCGTTCAGTCGATGTCGGATGCGGCCGGCGACGGCAGGGTGCCGCCGGCCGCATGAATACGGTGTGTCATGCGCGCGCGGCACGCCGCGCCGAATGCCGCGAAGATGTCGCGCGACAGCGGCTGTTCCGCGAAGCGCCATTCCGGATGCCACTGCACGCCGAGCGCGAACGCGCGCGCGCCGCGCACGCTGACGGCCTCGATCAGCCCGTCGGGCGCACTCGCTTCGACCACGAGCCCCGCACCGAGCCGCGCGATGCCCTGGTCGTGCAGCGAATTGACCATCGCGTCATGCGCGCCGCGCGCGACCCGTTGCAGCAGGCCGCCCGGCGCGAGCTGCACGCGGTGCGCGGGGCCGTACTGCCGCTCGAGCGGATCGCCGTCGCGCTCGCGATGATCGTGGAAGCCCGCGCTCGCATGCAGCCGCTGATGCAGCGTGCCGCCATACGCGACGTTCAGCTCCTGCATGCCGCGGCAGATCGCGAGCACGGGCACGCCCGCGTCGATCGCCGCGCGGATCAGCGGCAGCGCGGTCGCATCGCGCGCGGGATCGTGCAGCGTGTCGGGCATGCTCGCCGGGCCGCCGTAGTGATGCGGCTCGACGTTCGAATAGCTGCCGGTCAGCAGCAGCCCGTCGATGGACGCGACGATCGCGTCGACCGGCTGGCGCGTGCCGAGCGCCGGCAGCACGAAGGCGAGCGCGCCGGCACCGTCGACCAGCGCGACGAGATACTTCTCGCCGGCCGTGTGGTTCGGATGGGCGCCGCGCATCACGCGGTCGGCGGTGACGGCTACGAGCGGGCGCGGTCGCATGATCGCCTCCAGGATGAACGTGCGACGCGGGCATCCGCGCGGGGCGATGGCCACGCGCGGTCGCGCCGCACGCGCCCATGCGCGATCCTGCCGCGCGAACGGCGCGGCAACGGACGGTGCGACCCGATGCGAAAGCGGAAACGGACGCTAGGGCAACAATGAAGCGCTGCCGTCGCACTGCACCGCGCTGAACACGTGCGCGGTCACGAGGTTGAAGCGGCGCAGGCCGCGATGGGACACAGCGAAGAGACGAGGCTCGCGTATGAGGGCGGCGCGCGTGCCGCGATCAGCATGCCGGATCGGCCCGGCCTGAGGCGGCGCGCCCGCCGACGGACTTCGGGTCCGGCATATCGAAGGGCTGGCGGCTTTCACGATCGTACTCGACTGACTGGTGAAGACAGGACACGTGTCGCGATGAAGCGGAGGCGACAATGCCGCGCGGCGACACATCGGCAAGGTGTTTCGCAACGGATTCCGGCGCGGTGCGGCGCTGATCGACGCCGTCGCGGCCGGCGCGCGTGACGACTTCCTGACATTCAGCTTATATCACCTAAAAATTGCGTCAAATTTTCAGGTATCGATCCCGACATCGATCAGACGAAAAAAAACGGCATCGACCCGACCGGTCGATGCCGTTTTGTGCGCTGCGTCGGCGCGTGCAGTGCCCGCTGGCAGGCCATGGCGCGAGACGGCACCGCGCCGCCGCACACCACGCACGCGACGCGCGCCGGCGGCTCAGCGATGCGCGAGCGCGGTTTCGACGAGCGTCTGCAGCAGCGGCACGATCCGCGCGGCACGCGCTTCGTCGTACGCGTACGGACGCGTTTCTTCCATATAGGTGATCTGCGACAGCTCGAGCTGCACGGCTTCGACGCCGGTGGCGGGCACGCCGTAGTGACGCGTGATGTAGCCGCCCTTGAAACGCCCGTTCGCGACGGCCGTATAGCCGCCGTGCGCGCTCACGCATGCCGCCAGCGCCTCGGCGAGGCCGGGCGCGGCGCTCGCGCCGCTCGACGTGCCGAAGTTGAAGTCCGGCAGGCGGCCTTCGAAGAACCGCGGCACGTGCGAGCGGATCGAATGCGCTTCCCACACGAGCACGCGGCCGTGCTCGCGCTTCAGGCGCGCGATCTCGCCTTGCAGCGCGTCGTGATACGGGCGCCAGTAGCGGTCGCGACGGCGCATGATCTCGTCGTTGCCGGGCAGCGCGTTCGCCGGATACAGCGGCGCCTTGTCGAACGTGTCGACCGGCACGAGCCCGGTCGTGTCCTGCCCCGGGTACAGGTTCTCGTTGTCGGGCGGACGGTTCAGGTCGACGACGTAACGCGCGTGCGACGGCACGAGGATCGACGCACCGAGCGTCGCCGCGAACCCGTACAGCCGCTCGAGGTGCCAGTCGCAATCGTCGACGAAGCGCGCATCGGGCGTCATCGTCGCGGCGATGTCGTCGGGAATGTGGGTGCCTGCGTGCGGAATCGAGATCAGCAGCGGCAGCGTGCCCTGCTTCAGCGTGAAAACAGCCGGTTGTTCAGTCATGTCGCATCACCGTAAGAGTCTGCCGGCGCGCGCACGCGGCGCGCCGGGTGCCGCGCGTTCAGCGCAGCAGTTGCGCCAGCGCGGCGCGGTAGTCGGCATACGCGACGGCTTCGTCGCGATGGCGGCGCCCGCTCACAACGCGTTCGCCGCCGGTGTAGACGTCGAGCACCGGCGTGTCGCCATGCTCGGCGAACACCGCGCCCGACAGCCACGCCGTGCTGTCGTGTTCGGCGATCGCCGGATGATCGGGATCGAGCACGAGCCAGTCGGCGCGGCAGCCTTCACGCAGCGCACCGATGCGCCGCCCGCTGGCCTGCGCGCCGCCCGCGAGCGACGCGTCGAACAGCCGGTCGGCGACATGCGCCTGCGTGTCGCTCGCGAGCACGTTGCGCGCGCGATGCACGAGCCGCTGACCGTATTCGAGCAGGCGCAGCTCCGAGCGCCAGTCGACCGACGCATGGCTGTCCGAGCCGACGCCGATCACGCCGCCCTGCGCGAGAAAGTCGACGGCCGGGAACACGCCGTCGCCGAGATTCGCCTCGGTGGTCAGGCACAGGCCGGCCACCGCGCGACGCTGCGCGAGCGCGGCCGTTTCGGCCGCATCGACGTGCGTCGCGTGCACGAGGCACCAGCGCGCATCGACGTCGAAGCGATCGAGCAGCCACTGCACGGGACGCGTGCCGTAAGCACGCACGCAATCGTCGACTTCGGCCGTCTGTTCGGCGATATGGATATGCACGGGCGCGTCGTCGGGCAGGCCGTCGAGCAGCACGCGCAATCCGCTCTCGGACACCGCGCGCAGCGAGTGCGGCGCGACGCCGTAGCGCAGTCCGCCATGCTCGGGCGCGACGCGGCGCATCGCGTCGAGCAGTTCGAGCAGCCCATCGGGCGTGTTGATGAAGCGGCGCTGGTCGTCGCGCGGCGGCTTGTTGCCGAAGCCGGCGAACTGGTACGACACGGGCAGCATCGTGATGCCGATGCCGGCCGAGCGGGCCGCGTCGATCACGCGCGTGCCGAGTTCCGCGATCTGCGGATAGCGCGAGCCGTCCTGCGCGTGATGCACGTAGTGGAATTCGCACACCGACGTGTAGCCGCACTTCAGCATCTCGACGTACAGCCAGCGCGCGATCGCCGCGAGTGCGTCGGGCGTGATCTTCAGCGCGAAGCGGTACATGAGATCGCGCCAGCTCCAGAAGCTGTCGGCGGGATTTGCGCGGTATTCGGTGAGCCCCGCCATCGCGCGCTGGAACGCGTGCGAATGCAGGTTCGGCATGCCGGGCACCACGGGCCCGGCCGCGCGCGCGACGCCGGCCGGCGCGTCGGCATCGGGCGTCACGTCGGTCAGCGTGCCGGCCGCGTCCCAGCGCAGCAGCACGTTGCGGCGCCAGCCATCGGGCAGCCGGGCATGGTCCGCGAACAGCGTCATTTCGGTCATCGTGAGTCTCGTCTGTTGCAAGGCTAGCCGTTGATCCGGCGAAACACCGTCGTACCGCCGCGCACGACCTGCTCGCACAGCGGCCGGCCGATCCAGTAAGCGAGCTCCGACAGCGAGCCGACCGACCAGGCCGCGAAATCGGCCTGGCGACCGATCTCGAGCGCGCCGTGGCGATCCGCGCGGCCGAGCGCCGCGGCCGCATGGCGCGTCACGCCCTGCAGCACCTCGGGCACCGTCATGCGGAACAGCGTGCAGCCCATGTTCATCGTCAGCAGCAGCGATTCGAGCGGCGACGTGCCGGGGTTGTGGTCGGTCGCGAGCGCGATCGGCACGCCGTGCTTGCGCAGCAGCTCGATCGGCGGCAATTGCGTTTCGCGAATGAAGTAATACGCGCCGGGCAACAGCACGGCGACCGTGCCGGCCGCCTTCATCGCCTCGATGCCGGCTTCGTCGAGAAATTCGAGGTGGTCGGCGGACAGCGCGCGATACCGCGCGGCGAGCGCGGTGCCACCTGCGTTCGACAACTGCTCCGCGTGCAGCTTCACCGGCAGGCCGCGCCGCGTCGCGGCCTCGAACACGCGCTCGGTCTGCGCGAGCGAGAAGCCGATGCGCTCGCAAAATACGTCGACCGCGTCGACGAGGCCTTCGTCGGCGAGCGCCGGCAGCATCCGTCCGCACACTTCGTCGATGTAGTCATCCGCGCGGCCCGCGTATTCCGGCGGCAGCGCGTGCGCGCCGAGGAACGTGGTGTATACCGTGACCGGAAAGCGCTCGCCGAGCTGGCGCGCGACGCGCAGCATCTTGCGCTCGCTCGTGAGGTCGAGCCCGTAGCCCGACTTGATCTCGATCGCGGTCACGCCTTCGGCGAGCAGCGGCTGCAGGCGTGCGGCCGCCTGCACGAACAGCGCCGTCTCGTCGGCCGCGCGCGTGGCGCGCACCGTCGACACGATCCCGCCGCCCTGCCGCGCGATCTCCTCGTAGCTGACGCCGGCGAGACGCTGCGCGAACTCGTCGGCGCGCGTGCCGCCGTACACGAGGTGCGTATGGCAGTCGACGAGGCCCGGCGTCACCCACGCGCCGTGCAGGTCTTCCCGCCGCCAGTGCGCATAACCGTGCGGCAGCGCGGAAAACGCGCCGAGCCACACGATCGTGCCGGTTTCGTCGACGGCGATCGCCGCGTCGTCGATCGTTTCGTCGGGATGGCCGTGCGGACACAGCCTCAGGTGATGCCAGACAATCGGTTTCATGCGTTCAGTCTCGTTCGCCGACGGCGAGCGACACGGCGAGCAGCGCGCCACCTCCGCTCACGACGACGTCAAACGCACGCCGCGGCCCGTCGAGCCGCAGCGTGTCCATTTCCTGCAGTGCATAGTGCGCGCCGTCGATGTCGATGCCGACGGTGCCGGTCGCGCAGAACAGCAGCACGGTATCGGCGCGCTCGACGCGGTGCGTGCCTTCGGGCCACACGTCGACCGTCCCGCGCGCGGCCGAACGGCGCGTCATCAGGTTGAAGTCGCGCGTGGCGCCGTCGTGCAGCGTCGCATCGATCGCCGTTTCGCCGGCGAAATCCGCGCGGGCGAGCGGCGCGTCGAGCACGTGGCGCGCGCCGCCCGCTTCCGCGAGCGTCATGCCCGCACCGGACAGCAGCACGAGCGTGCGGTCGATGCCGTCGAAACGCGAGAACGGCCCGGCCGCGCCGACGTCCGCGACGCTCACGCGCCAGGCGAACGCGTCGAGCGCGGCGCCCGGCGGGAACGCGCCGATTTCGCGCGTCACGCCGCCGCCGTTCTTCCACGGCGACGCAACGAGATCCGCCGCGCGGATCATCGTTGCGTGCACCGGCGCCTGATCGAGCGCCGTCATGCTCAGCGGCCGAGCATCGGCAGCTTCAGGCCGGCTTCGCGGGCCGTCTGCTGCGCGAGTTCGTAGCCGGCATCCGCATGGCGCATCACGCCCGTGGCCGGGTCGTTCAGCAGAACGCGGCCGAGACGCTCGTGCGCTTCGGCGGTACCGTCGGCGACGATCACGACGCCCGAGTGCTGCGAGAAGCCCATCCCGACGCCGCCGCCGTGATGCAGCGACACCCACGATGCGCCGCCCGCGGTGTTCAGCAGTGCGTTCAGCAGCGGCCAGTCGCTCACGGCGTCCGAGCCGTCCTTCATCGATTCCGTCTCGCGGTTCGGGCTCGCGACCGAACCGGTGTCGAGGTGGTCGCGGCCGATCACGATCGGGGCCTTCAGTTCGCCGTTCTTCACCATCTCGTTGAACGCCTGGCCGAGGCGATAGCGATCCTTCACGCCGACCCAGCAGATCCGTGCCGGCAGGCCCTGGAACGCGATGCGCTCACGTGCCATGTCGAGCCAGTTGTGCAGGTGCGGATCGTCGGGGATCAGCTCCTTCACCTTCTGGTCGGTCTTGTAGATGTCTTCCGGATCGCCCGACAGCGCGACCCAGCGGAACGGGCCCTTGCCTTCGCAGAACAGCGGGCGGATATAGGCCGGCACGAAGCCCGGGAAGTCGAACGCGTTCTCGACGCCCATTTCCAGCGCCATCTGGCGGATGTTGTTGCCGTAGTCGAGCGTGGCCGCGCCGCGCTCCTGCAGCGTCAGCATCGCGCGCACCTGCACGGCCATCGACTGCTTCGCCGGATGCACGATGCCTTCCGGATCGACCTTCTGCGTCTCGCGCCATTGCGCGACGCTCCAGCCTTGCGGCAGGTAGCCGTTGATCGGGTCGTGCGCGCTCGTCTGGTCGGTCACGCAGTCCGGCGTGATGCCGCGCTCGACGCACTCCGTGAACACGTCGGCCGCGTTGCCGAGCAGGCCGATCGACACCGGCTTGCCGGTGCGCTTCGCTTCCTCGATCATGCCGAGCGCCTCGTCGAGCGTCGTCGCCTTCTTGTCGACGTAGCGCGTCTTCAGGCGGAAGTCGATGCGCGTCTCGTCGCACTCGACCGCGATCATCGAGAAGCCGGCCATCGTCGCCGCCAGCGGCTGCGCGCCGCCCATGCCGCCGAGACCGCCCGTCAGGATCCAGCGGCCCGACGGGTCGCCGTTGAAGTGCTGGTTCGCGACCGAGAAGAACGTTTCATAGGTGCCCTGCACGATGCCCTGGCTGCCGATGTAGATCCAGCTGCCGGCCGTCATCTGGCCGTACATCATCAGGCCCTTGCGGTCGAGCTCGTTGAAGTGCTCCCAGGTCGCCCAGTGCGGCACCAGGTTCGAGTTCGCGAGCAGCACGCGCGGCGCATCCTTGTGCGTGCGGAACACGCCGACCGGCTTGCCCGATTGCACGAGCAGCGTCTCGTCTTCGCCGAGATCCTTCAGCGACGCGAGGATCTGGTCGTAGCATTCCCAGTTGCGCGCCGCGCGGCCGATGCCGCCGTACACGACGAGCGCGTGCGGATGCTCGGCGACTTCCGGATCCAGGTTGTTCTGGATCATCCGGTAGGCCGCTTCGGCCAGCCAGGTCTTGCAGACCTTCTCGCTGCCGCGCGGCGCGCGGATCGTGCGCGTCGGATCGAGACGGGGATCGATGTGTTTCGGATGGTTCATGACGGCTGCTCCCGAGGGAAAGTGAATATTCAAATAGGAATCAGAAATGCCCGGTGAAGCGATAACGGCTGCCGGGGTGCCACAAATTCGCCACCGAGGCGACGACGCCCTGCGACCAGGTGCGCCGATGTAAAACCAGACACGGCTCGACGTCGTCCATCCGCAGCTGCTCGCGCCGCTCGGGCGCCGGGGCCGCCGCTTCGATCCGGTACTCGACGCGCTGCAGCGGTGCCGCGCGCATCAGATACAGGTTCGGCGTCGTGTTCGTGAAATCCTGCTCGGCATAATCCGGCGCGACCGCCGGATTCACCCACCGTTCTTCGAGCTGGACGGGTTCGTCATTCTCGAAGTGCAACACCTGCGAATAAAACAGCTTCGCGCGCACGGCCATCTGCATCTCGTCGGCGAGCGCCTCGTCGGCGCGGATCGTCTCGAGGCCGAGCACGCTGGCGCGGTACGCATGCCCGCGCGCATCGACCTCCTCCGAGATGCTGCGGATCGCGACGAGCGTCGACTCGTACTTCGGCCGCGCGACGTAGGTGCCGGCGCCCTTCATGCGCGTCAGCACCTGCTCGGCCGTCAACTCGCGCAACGCGCGGTTGACGGTCATGCGCGCGACCTTGAACTCGCGGGCCAGTTCGTTCTCGGAGGGCACCTGATCGCCCTCCGCCCACTCGCCGGCGTGAATGCGGCCCAGGATGAAATCCTTGATCTCCTGGTAGACCGGCGCGCTCATGGGCTTACTGTTCCGATGCGAACGAGAACGGCGCGATCTTCGCGAACGCACGCTCGCCGACGAGCTTCGCGATCACGGCAATGTCCGGTGCGAAGTAGTGGTCGAGTTCGTAGTGCGCGACCTTGCTGCGGATCGTTTCCATCACCGGCGCGAGCTTCGGGCTCGTGTGGTGCGGCGCGCGCAGGTCGACGCCCTGGGCGGCGGCCAGCAGTTCGATCGCGAGGATGTGCTTCGTGTTGTCCGCGATGTCGGCGAGCTTGCGCGCGGCGAACGTCGCCATCGACACGTGGTCTTCCTGGTTCGCCGAGGTCGGCAGCGAGTCGACCGACGCCGGGTGCGCGAGCGTCTTGTTTTCCGATGCCAGGGCGGCTGCCGTCACGTGGGCGATCATGAAGCCCGAGTTCACGCCGCCGTCCTTCACGAGGAACGGGGGCAGGCCCGACAGCGTCGCGTCGATCAGCAGCGCGATGCGGCGCTCGGCCAGCGCGCCGATTTCCGATGCGGCGAGCGCGAGGTTGTCGGCCGCGAACGCGACGGGTTCGGCGTGGAAGTTGCCGCCCGACAGCACTTCGCCGGTATCCGGGAAGATCAGCGGGTTGTCCGACACGGCGTTCGCTTCGACCAACAGCACGTCGGCCGCGTGGCGCATCTGGTCCAGGCACGCGCCCATCACCTGCGGCTGGCAACGCAGGCTGTACGGATCCTGCACCTTGTCGCAGTCGCGGTGCGACTGGTTGATCGGCGAGCCTTCGAGCAGCTCGCGGTACGACGCGGCCGCGTCGATCTGGCCTTGATGGCCGCGCAGTTCGTGGATGCGGGCGTCGAACGGCTTCACCGAGCCGGCGGCCGCATCGACCGACAGCGCACCCGCGACGAGCGCGGTGCGGTACAGGTCTTCGATCGCGAACATGTTGTCGAGCGCCAGCGCCGTCGAGGCTTGCGTGCCGTTCAGCAGCGCGAGGCCTTCCTTCGCCTGCAGCGTCAGCGGCGCGAGGCCCGCGACGCGCAGACCGTCGAGCGCGCTGGCGCGCTCGCCGCGGATGAACACTTCGCCGACGCCCAGCAGCACGGCCGACATGTGCGCGAGCGGCGCGAGGTCGCCCGATGCGCCGACCGAGCCCTTCACCGGGATCAGCGGCAGCACGTCGGCGTTGAACAGCGTGATCAGCGCGTCCATCACCTCGCGGCGGATACCCGAGTGGCCGCGGCCGAGGCTCGACAGCTTCAGCGCCATCAGCAGGCGCACCGACGAGCGCGCCATCGGCTCGCCGACGCCGACCGCGTGCGACAGCACCAGGTTCTTCTGCAGCAGCTCGAGCTGGTCGTGCGGGATGTGCGTGCTGGCCAGACGGCCGAAGCCCGTGTTGATGCCGTATGCCGGCTCGCCCTTTGCCGCGATGTCGGCGACGGCCTTCGCGCCTGCGTCGATCTTCGCGAAGCTCGCCGGGTCGAGCTTGAGCTGCACGGATTCGCGAGCGATCTTGCGCAGTTGCGGGAGGGTCAGGTGGCCGGGGGTCAACGTAATCATGTGAGCAATCCTGTCTAGACAAGTTCGTGATGGATTGCAGTGTAGCCATCGCAACTTGTCTAGACAACCCCGTTTTTCACGATTTCGACTCGGGAGTTTCCCTGATGTCCGGCGCGGCCCGCCGCTGTTGCCCGACGGACTCCGGAATTAACATATGTTGCAATTATTTTGTCTTTGGCAACATACGAATCGACGCTTTCCCACGATCCGCCCACGGAGACCTGCCATGACCATCCCGCCCCGGTTGACCGCCCTCCTCGGCCGCAGCCTGCTCGTCGCCGCATGCGCGCTCGCGTGCGGCGCGTCGCTCGCCGCGGAACCGCTGTCCGGCACGCTCGAAAAGATCCGGCAAGGCGGCCTGATCTCGATCGGCCATCGCGAGACGTCGGTGCCGTTCTCCTACGTCGACGCGAGCGGCAAGGTGATCGGCTTCTCGCAGGACCTGTGCGACCGCGTGATCGCCGCCGTGAAGGCGCGCACCGGCAAGCCCGACCTGCAGGTGCGCTTCGTCCCGGTCACGTCGCAGAACCGCATCCCGCTGGTGCAGAACGGCACGGTCGATCTCGAATGCGGGGTGACCACCAACCTCGCCGCGCGCCACGCGCAGGTCGCGTTCTCGACCACCTTCTTCGTCGCGACCACGCGCCTGCTCACGCGCACGGGCTCGGGCATCCGCGACTTCCCCGATCTCGCCGGCAAGACGGTCGTGACGAACCAGGGCACGACGTCCGAACGCCTGCTGCGCAAGATGAACGAGGAGAAGAAGATGAACATGCAGATCATCAGCGCGAAGGACTACGGCGAAGGACGCCTCACGCTCGAATCGGGCCGCGCGGCCGCCTACATGATGGACGACGTGCTGCTCGCCGGCGTGCGCCAGCTCGCGGCGAAGCCGGCCGACTGGACGATCGTCGGCACGCCGCAGTCGTCGGAAGCGTACGGGTTCATGCTGCGCAAGGACGATCCGCAGTTCAAGGCGCTCGTCGACGGCGTCCTCGTGCAGCTGATGAAGAGCGGCGAGATCAACGCGCTGTACGACAAGTGGTTCATGAAGCCGGTGCCGCCGAAAGGGCTCGCGTTCGACTTCCCGATGAGCGACGTGATCAAGGCGCGCTACGCGGCGCCGAACGACGTGCCGCTCGAGTGAGCGTCGCGTGCTGAAACGGGTTCAGCGCGTCCACGCGACGCACGCCGCGTAGCCGGGCGCCGCGTCGAGCCAGCCCGCGTCGAACGCGGCCACGCCGGCCGCGGGCGCGGCCGGATCGACGATCGTCGTCGCGGGCGTCGCCGCATCGCGCGGCGGCACGACCGCGAACGCGCGCAACCCGCCGACGATGCCGGTGCCGAGCGCCTTCAGCAACGCTTCCTTCGCGGACCACACGCGCATGAACGCGTCGGCACGCGCGGCGGGCGGCAGGCCGTCGAGATACGCGGCCTCGGCGGTCGCGCACACCTCGCGCGTCAGCGCACGCCAGTCGGTCGACCGATTGCAGCTTTCGATATCGACGCCGACACGGCCCGTCCCGGTCCACGCGATGAGCGCGTGATCGCCCGCGTGCGACACGTTGAAATCCAGCGATGCGCGATGCGCGGGGTCGAGCGACGGCCGTCCCGACTCGTCGACGACGATCGCGATGTCCTTCGGCGCCACGTCGAGCGTCGCGCCGAGCACATCGCGCAGCGCGGCGCGCGTCGCGGCGCTGCGCACCGCATCCTCGTGCCGCAGGTAGCGCCCGGCACGCGCGCGCTCGGCATCGCTCAGCGCCGCATAGGCGGGCGACGCGAGCGGCACGTGCCAGTCGAAATCGATGCGCGCGACCTGCACGCCGGCCCGCGACGCGGCCGGCGGCACGTCGAGCAGGTGCATGCGCCACGCGCGGGACAGGTCGGCGGGACTCTCGGAATCGGGCGGAATGGATATCGGCACGGGGCAGCCAGTCGAATGAAACGTCCGATGTTAATCGATCGCGCGGCGCGGAGGCCGACGCGGCGCGGCCGCGCCGCATCGACGCGACGTCCGGGTCGCACGCGCGTGCGCGGTTATCCGTGCGCGACGACACCCGGCGCGCCGCTCGCCGCCAGCCGCGCACGCTGCGCCGGATGGCGCGCGTGGACGCGGCCCGGCGCATCGGCCGGCAACGCGCCGTGTTGCAGCCAGTACAGCGCGACGGGCCACAACGTGTCGGCGAAGCGGCTGTGGAAGAACGCGAAATGGCCGATCGCGTCGACGCCGATGTCGTGCGGCGCGATCCGCAGATGCGTGACGTCGCTGCCCGTGTAGTAGCCGACCAGCCGCTCGATCGCGTCGACCGTGCCGAACCCGTCGTCGTCGAGGCCGATCGCGAGCATCGGCGCCGGCAGCCGCGCGAAGCGCGCCGGCAGCGCGGCGCGGCTCGCAGCGGTTTCGGCGAGCGGGCCATGCGTGTAGGCATCCTCGAAGCGCGCCTGCGAACGCACCCACGACAGCGCGATGCCACGCGGCGTATCCTCCATCCAGCCAAGCCGCTTCGCGGGCACGTAGCCGAACACGGCCGCGAGCGCCGGCATCGCGACGTGCCACTTCCACCACATGCGCCGCCGCTCTTCCGGCCGATAGTCGCGCCAGTACGCATACTGCGCGCCGACGGTCACCGCGTGACGCACGTACGCGTTCGACGCCGCCAGCCCGAGCACGCAGCCGCCGATGCTGTGCGCGACGACGTCGAGCGGCTGGCCGGGAAACGCGTCGCGCGCATACTGCAGCGCGGCCTCGCAATCGAGCCGCCCCCAGTCGAGCCAGTTCGCGCGCAGCTTCGCGAGCCGCGCAGGGCGCGAGCCGCCGATCCCGCGATAGTCGTAGACGAGCACGTCACGCCCTTGCGCGAACAGCCAGGCCGCGAAGCGGAAGTAATAGTCGCAGCGCACCGACGTCGCGCAATTGACGACCGTCACGGGCCGCGCGACGGCGCCGCCGCGATGCCGCCACACGTAGCCGCGCAGTTGGTAACCGTCGGCCGCGGTCAGCGTCACGGCCTCCGGCGGCAACGCACCCGCCGCGCGCCCGGCCGCCTGATCCGCCCCGGCTGCTTCGTTCGAAATCGTCATCCTGTCTCCTGTGCGGCGCCGCGTCACCCGGCGCCCGCCCGATCGCCCAGCCTCCATTGAACTTGACGCGCCCGGCGTTCTCAACCAATCTTGCTGCTCCGTTCGCATGAGCCCTACGCATGTCAACGCCGCTCGTCCGTCTCCCGTCGCTGGACCTCGTGCGCGGCTTCGTCGCCGTCGGCCGCCGCATGAGCATCACGCTCGCCGCGCAGGACCTGTGCGTCACGCAGTCGGCGGTCAGCCGCCAGGTGCACGCGCTCGAGGCGCACCTCGGCGTCGCGCTGCTGCAGCGCGGCTATCGCAAGATCGCGTTCACGCCGGAAGGCGAGCGGCTGTTTCGCGCCGCCGACGCGGCGCTGCTCACCCTGCAGGACACCGTCGCGTCGCTCGCCGCCGCGCGCGAGCGCCAGCCCGTCACGATCACCGCGAGCATCGGCGTCACCGCGCTGTGGTTGCTGCCGCGGCTCGGACGCCTGCAGGCGCGCCTGCCCGACGTCGACTTGCGCGTGGCCGCGAACGACAAGGTACTCGATTTGCGCGCGGAAGGCATCGACCTCGGAATCCGCTACTGCCCGCGCGAGCGCGCGCCGGCCGGCGCGCTGCACCTGTTCGACGAAGTCGTCGTGCCGGTCGCGCACCCGGCGCTGGCCGCGCGGCCCGTCACCGACGCGGCCGCGATCGCCGACCACGTGCTGCTCGAATTCGACGGGCCGCCGCAAACGCCACTGCAATGGCGCGCGCACCTGCACGCGGCCGGGCTCGGCGACGCGCGCCCGAAGGGCGTGCTGCGCTTCAACCAGTACGACCAGGTGATCCACGCCGCGATCGCCGGCCAGGGCGTCGCGCTCGGGCGGCTCGCGCTCGTCGCGCCGATGCTCGCGGACGGCCGGCTCGCGGTGCTCGGCCCGCACTCGCAAGCGTTGTCGGATGCATACGGCTACTGGCTGTTCCGGCACGATCCGGCGCCGCGCCGCGAAGTCGCCGACGTGCGCGACTGGATTCTCGCGGAAGCGGCCGAATGCGACGCTGCGATGCACGCGTACGACGTGGCGCAGCGGTAAGCGGCGAGCGAATTTCCGCATCGAGCCGATGCCGATGCGGCGTCGCGCACGGGATGCGCGCAGCCGCCGGCGATGCACGGACGCCCCGACTACACCGCATCGGCCGCGTATCACGCCGGCCGCATGCGTCGCAGCGGCTCCACGTATCTGGCTCGTACAACCTTCGCCGCCGGCATCGCGTCCGAACCGCGTCGCATTCCCCACGCGCATGCGAACGCGACCGAATGATCGCTTGAGCGCGCCGCGGCCGGATCGTCTAATCGGATCGAACGCGGCGTCGTGCCGCACGCATTCATCCGGAGACCCGCATGACCCCGATCGAACAGGACACCCAGCGCCGCTGGCTGCCGGTGCTCGCGGGCGGCCTCATCATGGGCGCCGCGCTCGGCATCCGCCACGTGCAGGGGCTGTTCCTCGCCCCCGTCACGCTCGACCACGGCTGGTCGCGCGAAGCGTTCGGCCTCGCACTCGCGCTGCAGAACCTGATCTGGGGCATCGCGCAGCCGTTCACCGGGATGATCGCCGACCGCTTCGGGTCGGTGCGCGTGATCGTCGCCGGCATGCTGCTGTATGCGGCCGGGCTCGTCACGATGGCGTTCGCCGCGTCGGCCGGCGTATTCACGGTCGGCGCGGGGCTCGTGATCGGCATCGCGCTGTCGGGGTCAGCGTTCGCGTCGATCTACGGCGCGCTGAGCCGGCTGTTTCCGCCCGACCGGCGCGGCTGGGCGCTCGGTGTCGCCGGCGCGATCGGCGGGCTCGGCCAGTTCTGCATGGTGCCGGTCGCGCAGGTGCTGATCGGCGGCATCGGCTGGCAGCATGCCTTCGTCGCGCTCGCGCTCGTCGCCGGGCTGCTCGCGCCGCTCGCCGTGCTGGTGCGCGACCGGCCTGCGCAGGCCGCGAGTCGCGCGGACGGCCCCGATCAGTCGATCGGCGCGGCGGTGCGCGAAGCGTTCGCGCATCGCGGCTTCTGGCTGCTGAACGCGGGGTTCTTCGCCTGCGGGTTCCAGCTCGCGTTCATCGCGACCCACCTGCCCGCCTACCTGCTCGATCACGGCCTGCCGGCGCGCCATGCCAGCGTCGCGCTCGCGCTGATCGCGTTGACCAACGTGGCCGGCACCTACGCATGCGGCCATCTCGGCGGCTTGCTGCGGCGCAAGTATGTGCTGTCCGTGCTGTATCTCGTCCGCGCGCTGGCGATGGCCGCGTTCGTCGCCGCGCCGTTGTCGCCCGCGAGCGTCTACGTGTTCGCGGCCGTGATGGGCTTCACGTGGCTCGGCACCGTGCCGCTGACCAACGGCGTGATCTCGCAGGTGTTCGGCGTGCGCTACATCGCGACGCTGTTCGGCTTCGTCTTCTTCGGGCACCAGCTCGGCAGCTTCTTCGGTGTATGGTTCGGCGCGCTCGTGTACGACGCGACGCATTCGTATCTGCCGCTGTGGATCGGCTCGATCGCGCTCGGCGTGCTGGCCGCGCTGCTGCACCTGCCGATCGACGACGCGCGCATCGCGCGTCCGGTGCCGGGCAAGGCCGCGTGGGCCTGATGCGCGCGGCGCTGGCCGTCGGCGCGCTCGCGTTCGTCGCGTGGTGCGGCGCGGCCTACTTCGATGCGGGCGTCGCGCTTGCGCTGCTCGAGCACGCGGCGTTCTGCGACTGACATGGCAAGCGCCACCGCGCGCACGGGCGTGCCGGCTGCGCCCCGCGACGTCTAGTGTCGCTTCGGCAGCGTGGCCAGCGCATCGAGCGCACGCCGCCGCGCGCCGTCGTGATCGACGATCGGCGCCGGATAGTCGACGCCGAGCCGCACGCCGGCCGCCGCGAGTTCCACCGGCGACGCCTCCCACGGCGCATGGATCGTCGCCGCGTCGAGGCCCGCGAGTTCCGGCACCCAGCGGCGCACGTAGGCGCCCTGCGGATCGAACTTCCGGCCCTGCGTCATCGGATTGAAGATGCGGAAATACGGCGCGGCGTCGGCGCCGCAGCCGGCGACCCATTGCCAGTTCGCGGGGTTGTTCGCGACGTCCGCGTCGACGAGCGTGTCGTAAAACCAGCGCTCGCCGGCCCGCCAGTCGATCAGCAGATGCTTGACGAGAAACGATGCGACGACCATCCGCACCCGGTTGTGCATCCAGCCGGTCGCCCACAGCTCGCGCATCCCCGCGTCGACGAGCGGATAGCCGGTCAGCCCGCGCTGCCAGGCGCGCAGCGCGGCGGGATCGTCGCGCCACGGCATCGCGTCGAACTGCGCGCGGAAGTTGTCGGTCGCGAGCGCCGGGAAGTGATACAACAGCACGTGGCTGAATTCGCGCCAGCCGAGCTCGCTCAGGAATTTCTCGGCGCCGGCGGCGCAGGCCGCGCCGCCCGCCTGTGCGGCCCCCTGCGCCGCATGCCACACCTGACGCGGCGACACGTTGCCGAAGCGCAGGAACGGCGACAGCCGGCTCGTCGCCGGCCGGTCGGGCCGGTCGCGCGTATCGGCATAGCCGGCCAGCGACTCGACCGAAAACGCGTCGAGCCGCGCATGCGCGCCGGCCTCGTCGGGTGCCGGCCATGCGTCGCGCAGGCCGATCGCCCAGTCCGGCGCGCCCGGACGCAACGCGAGCGCGTCGAGCGCCAGCGCACGTTCGCGCACGCCGGCGGGCCACGGGTGAAACGCGATCCTTTCGGGCGCCGGCAACGGCGCCGCCACCGTGCGATCGCGCCGCACCGCCCGCCAGTATGCGGTGAAGACCTGGAACGGCGTGCCGGCGCCCGTCAGCACGTCCCACGGCTCGTTCAGCAGGCTGCCGTTGCTGCTCTCGACCTCGAGGCCGCGCGCCTTCAGCGACGCCTTCAACGCGGCATCGGCATCGCGCTGCGGCAGCGCATAGCGGCGGTTCCAGTACACGGCCGCCGCGCCCGTGTCGTGCACGACGCGCTCGATCTCGCGCGGCGCATCGCCGCGCAGCAGCAGCAGGCGGCCGCCATGACGCGCGAGCGCCGCGTCGAGTCCGGCGAGCGCCCCGTGCAGCCACCAGCGCGCCGCGCCGCCGAGCGCGCGCCCCGCGCTTTCGCCCGTATCGTCGACGTACACGCACACGAGCGGCCGGCCCGACGCGACCGCGCGCGTCAGCGCGGGCTGGTCGGTCACGCGCAGATCGTCGCGGAACCACACGACGGCAGGAGCAACGGACGACTTCGCTGGCACGGGCACCTCGGGGCAGGAAACGGAAGAATGACCGGTATTGTCGCGGCACGGTCGCGCGATGTCGATGTCCGACGCGCAACCGGCGCGCGCAAACGCGTCGCGTACCGATGACGCCGCCCCGCCGGATCGCGAGCCCGGTGAAACGCCTTAGTCCATTCCGACGATTCTTCGCCGCACGCGCCGGCCTACGCTCGATGTCGGGTTCGCCGCGATGCGCGGCACGCGCCGGCCGCGGGTCGGCCACGCGCATCGCGCGACGCATCCGCCCGGGCGCGCCCGCGGTCCCGTCCTCACCGTCAACCTCACCCGATACCCGCCATGACCAAACCCGCCAATCTCGTCACCTCGATCACCGTCGCGATCGACGCCCCCGCTGCCGTCGTCTGGGAAGTGCTGACCGACTTCCCGCGCTACGGCGAATGGAACACCTTCTGCGTCGGCCTCGAAACGACCGGCCGGATCGGCGACTTCGTGTACATGCAGGTGCGCATTCCGGGCACGGAGACGGTGATTCCCGTCAACGAAATCCTCGTCGCGTGCGAGCCCGAGCGCCTGCTGTCGTGGGAGCAGCGCCCGACCGACGACAACAAGGACGCCGCGCGCCGCGACCAGTACGTCGAAGCCGACGGCGCCGAACGCTGCCGCTACTTCACGACCGATCAGTTTCTCGGCATCAACGCGGAAACGATCATGCGCGAGCACGGCGGCTGGGTGAAACAGGGGTTCGACCAGTGCGCGCGCGACGTGAAGCGGCGCGCGGAAGCGCTGTACGCGTCACGTCGGCGCAAAAGCGCGTGACGGAGAACGGCCGATGTCCGCGCGCGCCGTGGCATCGCTGCACGGCGCGCGCGTCGCGGGCCCCCGCGTTCAGTCGAGACGGAAGGCCGCCTCGAAACGCTCGGCGAACGCGTCGAACTCGCTTTCCGGCAGATGGTTGATGCCGCCGGCGCGCTTGCGTCCGCCGCCGGTCGGGAAACCGCGGCAGAATTCGTCGGCACCGAGCGGCCGGCCATCGGGCACGCGCACGCTGACGACGAGCCCGCCCTGCGCACGCGGCGACAGCACCGCGAGCGCCGCATGCGGTGCATTGCGCATCCGCTCGTTCGCAAGCATCCCCGTCGCGCGCCGCGCCCACGGATGATCCGGCATCCTGATCAGCGTCGCGCCCGGCACGTCGCGCAGCGGCGCGAGCGCGCATGCGCGCGCCATGTCGTCGCGATAGCCGTCGCGCAGCGCGGCGAACACCGGCGTGCCGCGCACGAAGTCGAGCGGATCCGCGCACGGCAGCATCGCATCGGCCAGCACGGCCGGATCGAAATGCAGATCGTCGACGCAGTCGCCGTATGCGTTGTAGTTCAGGTAGAGCCCGAGTTCGGCGAGCGTGCCGCGCTCGGCCTCGTCGAGCGCGTATTCGCGCGCAAGCGCGTCGCCGAGCGCCGGCAGTTCGTCGCCGAACGCCGCGACGATCGCCCAGCGCACATGGCGGCCGCCGAGATGGCGATTCACGAGCGCGCTCGTGCAGACGTCGGCGGCCGTGTCGATATACGCGTCGAAGCGCGGATCGCCCGGCAGCTCGCCCGCGAAGTGATGGTCGAAGTAGCGGACCGCCGCGCCGTCGCGCAGCAGCCGCGCGCAGGCGTCGCGGTTCTGGTCGTGCGACACGTCGAGCACGGTCACGCGGTCGCCGGCTTGCGCGTCGATTCGCTCGAGCAGCCTGATGTCGCGCTTCACGCCGGTCACGAGCGTGCCGCGTTCGCCCTCCGCGAGCCGCAGTTGCTGCAGCGCGCACAGGCCGTCCGCGTCGCCGTTGAACGCGAAGAAATGTCGTCCCCGCCGGGGTTGCCGTTCCTGCATCATCCGTCGCTCCGTCCTCAGGGCATGAAGTCGCCGCCGTTCGCGTCCAGCGTCGCGCCGGTCACCGCGTTCGCGTAATCCGACGCGAGGAACAGCGCCGCGCGCGCGCAGTCGTCGTCGGTCGGCAGCTTCGCGAGCGCGATGTTCGATGCGATCGGCGCGACGATCTCCTCCTCCGTCACCCCGTACTCGGCTGCCGCCTGCCGGAAATACGTCTGCGTCGGCACGCCCCACATCCAGCCCATGTGGATGCTGTTCGCGCGGATCCCGTGCACGCCGAGCTCGCGTGCCAGGTATTTTGCCGCAACGGCGAGCGCGCCCTTCGACATAGCGTAGCCCGATTCCCCTGCAAACGGCTTGCGGGTCGCCTGCGTGTTGATCATCACGATCGCGCCGCGTTTCTGCCGCTTCATGTGCGGGACGATTTCCTGCGTGAGCGTCATCGTGCCGAACACGTTGGTGTCGAACACCGCGCGCCAGCCATCGAGATCGGCTTCCTCGACCGCCTCCGGAAACGTGCCGTGCACGAACGCGCTGTTCACGAGCGCGTCGATCCGGCCGAAGCGCTCGACCGCCTGCGTCGCG
This sequence comes from Burkholderia sp. RF7-non_BP4, assembly GCF_001521935.1. Lineage (NCBI taxonomy): Bacteria > Pseudomonadati > Pseudomonadota > Betaproteobacteria > Burkholderiales > Burkholderiaceae > Burkholderia > Burkholderia sp. RF7-non_BP4. The sequence goes on from NZ_LOTA01000092.1 coordinate 20,079, forward strand.
AGCTGCCGGCACTGCGCGCGCTCGGCGATGTCGGTTCGCACCTTCAGCACGTCGCACACGACGCCGAGTGCGCGGATCCGCGTTTCCGCGTCGTCGAGCTTTTCCATCGTGCGTGCCGCGACGACCACGCCGCGCGCGCCCTCGCGTGCCGCCTCGACGGCGAGCTTCACGCCGAGCCCCGGACCGATTCCGGAAATCACGACGATCTTGTCCTTCAGCAACATGGGTTGTCTCCTGGTTGTCGTTGGTGTCGCGGGCGCGCGGTCAGCCGGCCGCCCGCAGGTGCCGCGCGCGATACGCGGCGAAGTCGTGCGCCAGTTGCGCATCGGTGAAGCCGAAGCGCGCGATCGAATAGTCGTGCGCGGCGCGCCTGTCGCGGCCGTTGCGCGCGATCCAGTCCGACATCGCCGCGCGCTGCCGTGCATCGAGCGGCATGCCGGCGAAGCCGTACACGGCTTGCGCGACGCCGAGCGGATTCGACACGGTGTCCTCGAAACGCACGTCGAGAAACCGCTCGGGCGGCAGCGCGTCGCGCGCCGTCATCGCCGCGCCGATCGCGCGCGCCATCCCCGCGTTCCACTGCGCGCCGACCGTGCGCGGATCGGGGTCGTCCGCGTACATCTGCCACAGAGTGTGTGCCATGCTCGCCATCGACGGAATCGTCTGCGCCGGATCGCGATGCGTGAGCACCACCTGCGCGCGCGGAAACACGCGGCACAGCACGTCGAGCGCATGCAGGTGCTGCGGCGTCTTCAGCAGCCAGCGCTCGGCCGGCGCGACGCCGCGCCGCGCCTTCTGCCACTGCAGGAACTGCAGCATCCGCTTCAGATACGTATAGACGGGCGTCAGGTCCTGCTTCGCGAGCCACGCCGTATAGCCCGGCACGTTCGCGTACGAATCCATCGCGCACACAAACGAATGCTCCATCAGCATGAACTCCTCGTCGGCGAGCATCGCGTCGAGCGGATGGATCGTCAGGATCTGCGGAATGCAGTCGATCATCGTCGCGACCTCGGCCCGCGCGCGCGCGATGCGCACGGTCGGCGCGTCGAGCGTCTCGCCGGCGAGCGGCGCCGGATAGCGCGTTTCCCACCACGCGGCCGAATGAAAGCGCGGGTCGACCGCGAGCAGCCGCTGCAGCAGCGTCGTGCCGGTGCGCGGCAGGCCGACGATCACGAGCGGATCGTCGATCTCGATGTCGGCGATCTCCGGATGACGACGGCAGTAATCCTCGACGACGAGCCGGTTCGCGAGCTGGCCGACGAGCTTCTCGCGCATCATCTCCGCGCCGCGCGCGGAGAGCCGCGCCTCGTCGATCAGCGATGCGCACATCACGTCGAGCGCCTCGCGATACGGGCCATCGCCGAACGCGGCGAGACCGCCCGTGCGCGACACGGCCTCGGCGATCAGCCCGTCGGCATCGAGCAGCGTGCGGGTCCGGTCGAGCGGCGCGTTCATGCGGCCTCCTTCAGCGCGGCGAGCTTGACGACGCGCGTGCGCGGATGCACCGGCCGCGCGGCGCCGACCCAGCGCCAGCAGATCGTGCCGGTGCGATGCCCGGCCGTATCGAGCCAGTTCGCGCCGCCCGGCCGCGACGCGGCGACCACCACCGTCACGCCGCCGTCGGCATTCAGGCGCGCGCCGTGCTTGTTCACGCAGATGTCGAAGTGCCGGTAGTCGAGCGACTCCATCCAGTAGTTGTTGAGCTGCACGTTCCAGAAGTCGCAGTCGGGCACCGTGTCGACGTCGATCACGAGCGCCTCGTCGTCGGCCAGCGACCAGCACGAGTGGTAGTAGTAGATGTTCGGATCGCCGCCGACCGACTGGCACAGCGCCTGGTCCGCGGGCGGCAGCGCGTTCACGTGCGCCCTGTAGCTCGCGGCCCAGTCGGCGAACAGCTTCGACGTCTGCTCGACGAACCGCGCGGCGCGCATGAGGCCGCCCTGCAGCACGAGCGGGTCGAGCGGCGCCGGGCGCTCCTGCGCGCCGATGCGCTCGACCTTCAGTTGCGCGGGCGTCTCCGCGCGCCGGTCGAGGAAGGTCTGACGCACCAGCAGCGCGTTCGTATCCGGCTCCATGCGTACCCAGTTGCCCGCGCGCGGCGTCGCGCTCAGCACGATCTCGAAGCTGCCGTCCGGCGCGATCTCGAGCTGCTTCGCATCGAGAAACCCGGTCTGCAGCATCTTGCCGTCCGTCTCGTAGCCGCCCTTCTGCGTGCCGAAGCTCAGGTACGCGACCGTGCCGCGCCGCCCCGTCACGCGATAGTCGCAGCGGCCGTCGAGGCGCGCGTACTGGTACAGGTTGTCGGGATTGTCGGCGCCGATCTTCGCGGTCTCGTGCGACGGCGAGAAGAAGCCGGGCCATGCGCCGTCCGCGAACTCGACGTGCATTTCGAGCGCGATGCGCAACAGCCGGCTCAGGTAGCGGAACCCTTCCGCGCGCGTGAGCGGATCGCCCGGTGCCTCGGCGCGCAGGATCTGCTGTCCGCTGCGTTTCAGGGTGTCGCAGAAATCGGCCCAGGTCTGGCCCGAAAGCAGTTGCGTGGCACGTGTGTCGTCCGTCATGTGTCGTCTCCGCCGGTGGTCGAGCGCTCACCTTAAGCGAGCGCTCCACGCGCCACTTCGTCCGGGTGGACTAAGGAAAGATCCGCTGCGCCGCCGTGCCGCGGTTTAGTCCACCCGGACGAAGAACGGCACCGCCGTCGCTCGATACCGTTGGCGTCATGCACGAAACGCCGCACATGTCGCGCGGCGCCGGCATGCAACAAGGAGACGAACGATGTTGACCCACTTGGAGCGACTGGAGGCCGAAAGCATCCACATCATGCGCGAGGTGGTCGCGGAAAGCGAAAACCCGGTGATGCTCTATTCGATCGGCAAGGACAGCTCGGTCATGCTGCATCTCGCGATGAAGGCGTTCTACCCGGCGAAGCCGCCCTTTCCGCTGCTGCACGTCGATACGACGTGGAAGTTCCGCGAGATGATCGCGTTTCGCAACGCGACCGCCGAGCGTCTCGGCCTCGACCTGCGCGTGCACGTGAACCCCGACGGCGTGGCGAACGACATCAATCCGTTCACGCACGGCTCGGCCGTGCACACCGACGTGTGGAAGACGCAAGGGCTCAAGCAGGCGCTCGACCACTACGGCTTCGACGCCGCGTTCGGCGGCGCGCGCCGCGACGAGGAGAAATCGCGCGCGAAGGAGCGCATCGTGTCGCTGCGCTCGGCGCAGCACCGCTGGGACCCGAAGCGCCAGCGGCCCGAACTCTGGTCGCTGTACAACGCGCGCAAGCGCCGCGGCGAAAGCCTGCGCGTGTTTCCGATTTCCAACTGGACCGAGCTCGACGTCTGGCAGTACATCCAGCTGCACGACATTCCGATCGTGCCGCTCTACTACGCGAAGGAGCGGCCGGTGGTCGAGCGCGACGGCGCGCTGATCATGGTCGATGACGAACGCCTGCCGCTGCGCGAAGGCGAAGTGCCGCAGCTGCGCAAGGTGCGCTTTCGCACGCTCGGCTGCTATCCGCTCACGGGCGCGATCGACAGCGACGCGAGCTCGCTCGACGAGATCCTGCAGGAGATGCGCGACACGCGCACGTCCGAGCGCCAGGGACGCCTGATCGACAGCGATTCGGCCGGCTCGATGGAAAAGAAGAAACAGGAGGGATATTTCTGATGGCACACGTTCTGACCGCGCCCGAGGCGCTCGCGCACCCGGCTCCCGTCCCGCATGCCGACGATGCCCGGACGAAGGACCTCCTTCGCTTCATCACGTGCGGCAGCGTCGACGACGGCAAGAGCACGCTGATCGGTCGCCTGCTCTACGAATCGAACATGCTGTTCGACGACCAGCTGACCCAGCTCGAAGCCGATTCGAAGAAAGTCGGCACGCAAGGCGGCGACCTCGATTTCGCGCTGCTCGTCGACGGCCTGTCGGCCGAGCGCGAACAGGGCATCACGATCGACGTCGCGTACCGCTTCTTCGCGACCGCGCGACGCAAGTTCATCGTCGCCGATACGCCCGGCCACGAGCAATACACGCGCAACATGATCACCGGCGCGTCGACCGCCGACCTCGCTGTGATCCTGATCGACGCGCGCAAGGGCGTGCTCACGCAGACGCGCCGCCACAGCCATCTCGTCGCGCTGATCGGCATCAGACGCGTCGTGCTCGCGATCAACAAGATGGATCTGGTCGACTACGATCGCGCGGTGTTCGAGCGCATCGACGCCGACTATCGCGCGTTCGCGGCCGAGCTCGGTCTCGACGAGATCGTCAGCATTCCGATGTCCGCGCTGCGCGGCGACAACGTGATCGCGTCGAGCACGCGGATGCCGTGGTACGCGGGCCCGCCGCTGATGCAGCATCTCGACACGCTGCCGCTCGTCGAGCGCGTGACGCGCGACGAACCGTTCCGCCTGCCCGTGCAATGGGTCAACCGTCCGCATCTGAACTTCCGCGGCTATGCCGGCAGCATCGCATCCGGCGAAGTGCGTGTCGGCGAGCGCGTGCGCGTGCTGCCGTCCGGCCGGGAAAGCCGCGTCGCGTCGGTGATCACGCCGGCCGGCGAAGCCGACGTCGCGCGTGCCGGCGAGGCGGTGACGCTCACGCTCGCCGACGAAATCGACATCAGCCGCGGCGACATGATCGCGCGCGCCGACGCGCCGCCGGAGGTGGCCGATCAGTTCGAGGCGACGCTCGTGTGGATGCACGACGACCCGCTGCTGCCCGGCCGGCCGTATCTCGTGAAGCTCGGCACGCAGACGGTCGGCGCGACCTGCGCGACGCCGAAGTACAAGATCGACGTGAACACGCGCGAGCATCTCGCCGCGCGCACGCTCGCGCTGAACGAGATCGGCGTGTGCAACCTGAGCTTCGACCGGCCCGTCGCGTTCGATCCGTACGACCGGAACCGTCACACGGGCGGCTTCATCGTGATCGATCGCTTCACCAACGACACGGTCGGCGCCGGGATGCTGCACTTCGCGCTGCGCCGCGCGCACAACGTGCACTGGCAGGCCGTCGACGTCGACCGCGACGCGCGCGCGACGCAGAAGGCGCAGACGCCGCGCATCGTATGGCTGACCGGGCTGTCCGGCGCGGGCAAGTCGACGATCGCGAACCTCGTCGAGCAGCGGCTGCATGCGCTCGGCAAGCACACGTACCTGCTCGACGGCGACAACGTGCGGCACGGGCTCAACCGCGATCTCGGCTTCACCGAGGCCGATCGCGTGGAGAACATCCGGCGCGTGGCCGAAGTCGCGCGGCTGATGCTCGATGCCGGGCTCATCACGCTCGTGTCGTTCATCTCGCCGTTCCGTGCGGAACGCGACATGGCGCGCGCGCTGGTCGGTGCCGACGAGTTCGTCGAGGTGTTCGTCGACACGCCGCTCGCGGTTGCCGAGGAACGCGATCCGAAGGGGCTGTACAAGAAGGCGCGCAAGGGCGAACTGAAACACTTCACGGGCATCGACTCGCCGTACGAGCCGCCCGCGCAGCCGGAACTGCGCATCGACACGGTGGCCGAGTCGCCGGAAGCGGCGGCGGACCGCATCGTCGCGTACCTGCTGCGCGAGCGCATCGCCTGACCCTCGCCGGCCGCGTCGCACGGGCACGGCCCGCGTCGTCTACTCCGTTCGGATGACGCGGGCCGCCGGCCGGCCGGTATGCTGGGTCGGACGCATTCACCCCGCCCCAGGAGAACTCGAGCATGCGGATCGCGCTGGCGCCCGACGACACGGCCGCGCACGACGGTTTCGACGAAGCGGCATGGACGGCCCGCGAACTCAGCGCGTGGCTCGGGCTCGTCTATCAGGGCCTGTCCGAAGCGACGCCGTGGGCGGGCTTTCTCGAAGCGATCCGCGTGCGGCTCGACGCGCGCTTCACGACGCTCGTGCTGCGCAACCCCGGCGGCTCGCGGCGCGGGCTCATCATCAACGCATCGGCCGACGGCCCGCTGCTGCCCGGCGAGCCGTCGTACAGCGAGCAGTTCTATGCGCTGTGCCCGTTTCTCGACCAGCCGCCCGGCCAGGTGTTCACGGCCGACGGGTTGTTCGGCGCCGCCCGCTGGCGCGCGCACGACTTCTACCGGCAGTACCTGCAGCCGCTCGACCTGCGCTTCATCCTCGGCGCGAACCTGCGCGGCGAGCGCGGCGTCGAGTGCGCGTTCTTCGTGAGCCGCCCGCATCATGCCCGCGATTTCGACGCGGCCGAACGCGCGCGGGTCGCGACGCTGCTGCCCCACCTGCAGCGCGCGATCGAGCTGCATGCGGCGCTCGACGTGCTCGACGCCGAGCGCGCGCTGTACGCGGGCACCGTCGACCGGCTCGACGTCGGCACCGCGATCCTCGACGAGGACGGCCGCGTGATCAAGCACAACCGCATCGCCGAACGGCTGATCGCGCAGCAGGACGGACTGTGCCTGCGCCAGGAGCGGCTCCACGCGTCGTGCCCGCTCGACGAGCGCCGGCTGCAGAAGGCGCTGCAGGCCGCGCTCGAGCATTTCCGCACGGGCGCGCTCGGGCGCATCGAGGCCACCACGCTGTCGCGCCCCGGCGGCGCGATGCCGTTGAACGTGCTGCTGCGCCCGCTCGCGCCCTATCGCGGCGCGGAGGACCGCCAGCACCGGCCGGCCGTCGCGGTGTTCGTCCGCGATCCGGCGTCGTCGCCGCAGACCTCGCGCGACATGCTGCACCGGCTGTTTCGCCTCACGCCGATGGAAACCGAGATCGCGCTGCTGCTCGTCGACGGCCTGACGCTCGACGAAGCGGCCGCCGCCACCGGCATCACGAAGAACACCGCCCGCGCGCATCTGCGCGGCATCTTCGCGAAGACGGGCGCCACGCGCCAGGCCGTGCTCGTGAAAATGCTGCTGAACAGCGTCGTGTCGATGGCGTAGCGGCGCCGCCTGCGGGTTGACGCCGCTGGCGGTGCGAAGCAGCCCGCCGAGCGCCGGTTCCCGTCCGTCTGGCCGCCACCCATGTCATACGTCATCAGATGTGATAAGGGCTGATGGGATGCTCATGATATCGCCCAATATTTGCGCATTTTCCGGGTAAACCCGCGACGCCATCGCAGAATCTCAGGCGTACCATGTCATACGACGACATACTACTTAGACCACCACCCGACGCCGACGCGGGCCGCCGCCCTCGTCCGCCGCCCGACCGGAGACTCCCTTGACCACGCCTGCCCTGCCCGGCCGCGACCCGCTCGCGTCCGCCGTCTCGAAAGTGAAATGGCACGTGCTGCCGCTCGTGCTGATCATGTTCATCGCGAACTACATCGACCGCGTGAACGTCGGTTTCGTCGATCGCCACCTGGAAGCGTCGATCGGTATCGGCGCGGCGGCGTACGGGCTCGGTGCCGGCCTGTTCTTCGTCGGCTACGCGCTGTTCGAAGTGCCGTCCAACCTGCTGATGCAACGCTACGGCGCGCGCATCTGGCTCGCGCGGATCATGGCGACGTGGGGCATCGTCGCCGCCGCGATGGCGTTCGTGTGGAACGACACGTCGTTCTACGTGCTGCGCTTCCTGCTCGGCGCGGCCGAGGCCGGCTTCTTCCCCGGCGTCGTGCTGTACCTGTCGCAATGGCTGCCGCCGCAGGAGCGCGGCAAGGCGATGGCGATCTTCCTCGGCGGCTCCGCGTTCGCGTCGGTGCTGTCCGGGCCCGTCACCGGCGCGCTGCTGTCGATCCACGGCTTCGGCCTGCAAGGCTGGCAGTGGATGTTCCTGATCGAAGGGATGTTCTCGGTCGCGCTGTGCGGCGCGAGCTGGCTGCTGCTGAAGTCGCACATCCGCGACGCGACGTGGCTCACCGCCGACGAACGCGCGGCGCTCCAGAACGCGCTCGATGAAGAACGCGCGACCCGCGACGTGCGCTCGAAAGTGCACGTATCCGCCGCCACGCTGCTGCGCGACCCGCAGATCATGCTGTTCTGCTTCCTGTATTTCGCGATCCAGCTGACGATCTACGCGGCCACCTTCTGGCTGCCGACCATCATCCGCAAGATGGGCGGCCTCACCGATTTCCAGGTCGGCCTCTACAACACGATTCCGTGGATGATCGCGATCGGCGCGATGTACGGCTTCGCGGTGCTGTCCGCGAAGTGGAAGCATCCGCAGCGCTGGCTGTCGTTCGCGCTCGTGCTCGCCGCGTGCGGGCTGTTCGCGTCGACGTCGCACGATCCCGTCTGGTCGTTCGCGTCGATCTGCTTCGCCGCGCTCGGCTTCAAGGCCGCGGCGTCGCTGTTCTGGCCGATCCCGCAGGGCTACCTCGACACGCGCGTGGCCGCCGCCGTGATCGCGCTGATCAACTCGGTCGGCAACCTCGGCGGCTTCGTCGCGCCAACGGCCTTCGGCTATCTGAAGCAACATACGGGTTCGATCACGGGCGGCCTGTATGCGCTCGCGATCGCCTCCCTCGTCGCCGCGGTCGCCGCGCTGTTCGCCCGCACGCACCGGCGCAGCGATCCGCCGCGCGGCCTGCCGGCCGACGAGTCCTTCACGAACACCACCATGCTCCGTCATGCCGAACACTGACCGCCTGACCGTCGTCGTCTCGAATGCCGTCGACGGCGACCTCGCCACGTTCTCGCTCACGTCCGACGGCGCGCTCGCGCCGCTCGCCCGCTACCCGGCCGGCGACGTCGCGATGCCGGTCGCCGTGCAGCCCGATCGCGCGCGGCTGTACGTCGCGACGCGCGGCGCGGCGCCGACGATCGTCGCATTCCGCGTCGCGACGGGCACCGGCGCGCTCGCCCGCATCGGCGCGACCGCGATCGACGCGAGCCACGCGTACCTGTCGCTCGATCGCAGCGGCCGCTGGCTGCTCGGCGCGTCTTACGGCGGCAACGCGCTGAGCCTCTACGACGCCGCGCGCGTGCGCGATGGCGACGGCGAGCCGCTGCAGGTCGCGGACGGCATCGCGAACGCGCATGCCGTCGTCGTATCACCGGACAATCGGTTCGCGTACGTGAGCTCGCTCGGCTCGGACCGGATCTTCACGTTCGCGCTGGTCGAGAATGCCGGCGGCCTGCGCGCGGTCGAGCACGGCGAAACGCGCGTGCCGGGCGGCTTCGGCCCGCGTCACCTGCGCTTCGCGCGCGACGGCCGCACGCTCGTCGCGGTCAGCGAATTCCAGGCCACGCTCGCGGCCTTCCCGCGCGACGTCGACAGCGGCCGCCTCGGCGACGCACAGGTCAGCGCGCGTCACCCGGCCGTCGCCGACCTCGCGCAAGGCCATGCGCGCCCGCCCGCGCCAACCGAACCCGCCGTGTGGGCCGCCGATCTCCACCTGACGCCCGACGAGCGCTTCGCGTATGTCAGCGAACGCACGTCGAGCCAGTTGCTCTGCTATCGCCGCCATGCGGACGGCACCTTCGAACCCGCGCACGCGACGGCCACCGAAACGCAGCCGCGCGGTTTCGCGATCGATCCGTCGGGACGTTGGCTCGTCGCGTGCGGCGAGCAGTCGGAATACGTGTCGGTCTATGCGATCGCGCCAGGCGACGGCACGCTGTCGTTGCATGCGCGCGTGCCGGGCGGTCGCGGCGCGAACTGGGTTGCGATCGTCTGACGGGTCGAATGACCGATGGATCGATGCAGGGCGCACGACCGACTCCGGCCCGCGCCGCCCTGCGCGCCATCAGCGCCGCTCGCTCGGCGCGACGCCGGTCCAGCGCTTGAACGCCCGCGTGAAATTGGCGCGGTCGGTATAGCCGACCCGCGCCGCGATCTCGTCGACCGGCAGACGCGTGCCCTCGAGCAACCGGAGCGCATCGCGCAGCCGGATCTCGTCGAGCAGCGCCGAATAGGTCGCGCCGAATTCCGCGAGCTTGCGTTTCAGCGTGCGCGCCGACACGTGCAGCTCGCGCGCGACTTCGTCCACCGACGGATAACCGGCGTCGCCGCAGATCAGCAGGTTGCGCACGCGCTCGACGATGCTTTCCGCATAGCCGAGGCGCGCGAGTTCAGCCTCGCATTGCTGGACGATCATCTGCGCGGTCTGCGCGTTCGCGGTGCCGATCGGCTCGTCGAGCAGCGCGGCGTCGCAGCGGATGCGGTTCGCGCTCGCGTCGAAATGACAGCGCGGCAGCCGCGCGCGATAGCGCTCGAACCACGGCGGTTCGGGCCATTCGAAATGCAGCTCCGCGCGCGACTGCAGCGTGCGACCCGGCGCGGGATCGAGCAGCGAGTTGAACAGGATCGCCGTCTCGACCAGGAAATTTTCCACCGCGAACTGGCGCAGCCGGCCGAGCGGAAATGCCTCGAGCACGTCGATATCGACGATCCCGTCGCGCTGCGCGAGTCGCACCGAAAAGAACGGCACGCGCGTCGGCAGATAGCGGATCCCGAGCGCGATCGCCTCGCCGAGCGTCGCGCAGCTCATCAGCCCGAAGCCGATCAGCCCGGATTTCGTGAGACTGCTGCGCAGGCCGATCTCTATCGCGATCGACGGATCGTCCGTCGCCTCGAGCAGGTTGAACACGATCGCCGCCTGCTGCAGCGGCGTGATGCGCGCGTCGGGCCGGGCAAGCCGGTCGCGCTCGACGCCCGACCCGGCGAGAATCCGGCCGCCGTCGATGCCGCGCTCCTCGGCGAGCATCAGCATGAACAGCGCATACGCGGACGATACCGTCGCCTTGTTCAGCTGGCGCGCGGCATCCGGGACGGACAGGGCCATGCGGCGGACTCCGGAGCGGTTTCGGCGGATTGTAGCGTCGCTGGCCCGCAATGACACCACGGCGGCACTCTAGCCGCATGACGCCGCAGCGCAGGCCGGCGGGCGGGCCCATGTGGCCCGAAATGACACCATCATTGGCACCGGCGGCCCTCGCATGCGCCACGACGCGCACCTATGCTTGTCACATCGGCATTGCGCCCCACTCTTTCCGCACGGATTCCGGTCGATGAGCCAATCTGCACGAACCGTCTTTCGCCACGACGCCGACAAGGTCGCGTACGTCCGCCGCGAGGTCAACGCCGCGAGCGACGCGATCCGCGCGCGCTTTCCGTTGCTCGACAACCAGAACCTCGTCGGCGCGACCGTGATGGCCGTGTCGGTGAGCGCGATGCTCGCGATCGCCTGGCTGTATGCGCGCGGCGCGATCGCGTGGTACGTCGCGCTGCCGCTCGCCGCGTTCGTCACGTCGCTGATCCACGAGCTCGAGCACGACCTGATCCACCTGATGTACTTCAAGAAGACGCCGTGGGCCTATCACCTGATGATGGCGCTGTGCTGGCTCACGCGGCCGGGCACGATCAACCCGTGGACGCGCCGGCGCATGCACCTGCATCACCACAAGGTGTCGGGCGGCGAATCGGATCTCGAGGAATTCGGCATCACCAACGGCGAACGCTGGGGCGTGAAGCGGCTGCTGATGATCGCGGACGGGATGCTCGCCGTCGTGCTGCGGCCGCATGCGATGCGCCGCAAGGTCAAGCAATACGTGGCCGCGCAGCCGGTGCAGGATGCGGCCGAACGCGTGCAACTGCGCATCGAGCAGGTGTCGTCCTACATGCCGATCGGTCACCTGTACTACGCGCTGTGGCACGCGTTCATCGTCTATCACGCCGGCCTGTTCGCGCTGCATGCGCTCGGCTATGCGGTGACCGTGCCGGCCGTCGTCGAGCGCGTGATGCACGTCGTCGATTTCCTCGCGGTCGTGTGGCTCGGGCCGAACTTCGTGCGCAGCTTCTGCATCAACTTCGTCAGCTCGAACATGCATTACTTCGGCGACATCGATTCGCGCAACGTGATCCAGCAGACTCAGGTGCTCAACCCGTGGTGGATGCTGCCGTTCCAGTTGTTCTGCTTCAACTTCGGCAGCACGCACGCGATTCATCACTTCGTGGTGCGCGATCCGTTCTACATCCGGCAACTGACCGCGCGCACCGCGCATCAGGCACTGCGTGAAGTCGGCGTGCGGTTCAACGACGTCGGCACGTTCAGGCGTGCGAATCGGTGGGGCGCGTATCGTCCGGTTCGCGGTGTGCGCGGCACGCGGCGGGCCGACGCTTGACGGCAGCGCGCGGCGTCGCTCGTCGCGCCGGTCCCGTCAGTCCATCAGTCGCCGATCGGCGGCATCGGCCCCTGCCCGCGGATCCACGCCCAGTTCGCGAGTTCGGCCATTTCCTTGTCGCCGCGGCTGTCGCCGTAGGCGAACAGCTTCGCCGGCAGCCGATTGCCCCACCAGCCGCGCAAGCGCACGACCTTCTGCGGGCCCCAGCAGTTCTCGCCGTTCAGTCGTCCGGTGAACGTGCCGCGCTCGAACGCGAGGCGCGTCGCGAGCACCGTGTCGATGCCGGCCGTCTTCGCCCATTTCTCCAGATACAGCGACGGCGACGCGCTGACCAGCACGACTTCATGCCCGCGCGCCTGATGCTCGCGCACCCGTTCCAGCATGTCCGGGCGCACGAGGTTCGGCAGGTAGCCGTCGACGAAGCTGCGCGCCAATCCGTCGAGCGCGTCCTCGCGGATCGGCCCGAGCGCGAACCACGCGAACTTCGCTTTCGCATCGCCGCGCGACAACAGGCCCGCCTTCATCGCGACGATCCACGGCAACGCGCGCAGCCCGGCCCATGCGAAACGCGGCGTGCCGACCGCGTAGCGGACGAAATGGCGAAAGCTGTCGGTGGTGGTGATGGTGCCGTCGAAATCGAATGCGGCGACGATGCGGTCGGTCATGGAGAGGCGGGAAAGCGGTGACATGCCCGGGAAGATAGCAGACTCGCGGTGCCGTGGGTCCCGGCACGGGCGTGAATGGGGGCGCGGTTCTTCTGCGCGGCCGCATTCGAAACGACGCCGGGCCGCCTTGCGAGCCGCGGGAGGCGGCTTCCCGGCCGATTTTGGCGAATCGCCGAAGGGAGTGGCGACCATCCGCCAGAGTTTGCTATACTCTCGGTCTTCCGGAGAGATGGATGAGTGGTTTAAGTCGCACGCCTGGAAAGCGTGTATAGGTTAATCGCCTATCGGGGGTTCGAATCCCCCTCTCTCCGCCAGGACACTAGCAAAGACGGGCCTCTCGGCCCGTTTTTCATTTGTACCCGCCAATCGTCGGCGCGGCTATCGTTGCTCAAGTGGCACTCGTCGTGAGCAACTACTTTCCTCTCGATTTCCTCCCTCTGCGTCGGTACGATCTCCACCATCATCGAGACCAGGCGGGGGAAACCATGGGCGTCTACGAGCAAATTCAGAAGCTCGCATACGAGCGAACTGGACGCGTGATGCAGTCGTGCTGGATTGCGCACGTCAAGGAACTGAACCGCCTTTCGTTGCGTACGACTCGATCGGAGCCCCGCAAGAAACCGTGCCCGCCCCGTTATCGGGAGGTCATCGAAGCCGCTTTGCGCGAGCTCGGGATTTTGCACTCGCCACCAACAGGGGAGACGATATGCCAACCAAGCGAGTTTCCCCGCGGGTATCCATCACCTGTTCCGCGCCCGTGTACTGAGGCTTGATAAGAGATTTACTTTCTTCTCGTTGTTCACTTGTACCCTCCGACGGTTGGAGGCCGTTAAGCGCAGTTGGCGTAATCTTGCAGCTCATTTTCCTGCCACCGTCGCTTAATAGCAGTTCGTGTTCGTGATAGTACCCATTTGTGTCGAAGTGCAGTGGACGTTGTTCAGCCGCACGGTGCGAGGCTGGCGCGCGTTGACCACGTGCATGTAATTGGCCCACGCGTTGAGATTGGTCGCAAACTGCTGGTTAGCTATCTGTTGCGCTTGAAGCTGACGGTCTTGGTCCTGAATCAGTCGGGCTTCTCGATACTGCCGGTCGACATCAACGGCTGCTTTACCGATCTCGTATCGACGCTGCGCGAACTCTCCGTAAGTGAGTTTCTGCTGATAGAGCGCAACGACCAGCTCGCTTACTTTTGCTTCAGCCTCAGTTCCGAACGCAATCTCTTGGCGGATGAATGACAGGTCCAGTGGTGTCGCATTCGGGGGAATGACGTCGACTGTTCGTTCGCGCTCCATGCACGCATCTCGCAGTTTTGCCCACTTTGCAATAAGCGGCCGTTCCATCGCTGTCGGAAAGGCATCTAGTGACGCGTACTGGAACGGAGGTGGCTCGTCCAGCTTTCGCGAAAATTCAACCTTGTCGCGAATGGGGTCGAGCTCCGGCGTCGACATGTCGGCTGTGCACTTCTTGTGTACGGCATCGAACTGCGCGACAAGCGCATCGTGCTGCGCCTGAGCGGCGTCGGCAGCTTCCTTGCGATGCAGACTCCCCCCGCCGTTCGCATATCCCCGCGTGCCGGGCAGACAGTCGGCCCACGGTATCCCGAGTGCGCAATCCGCCGGATGATTTGCGAAACCCGGCCCCACACTACTGCAGCCGCCGACCAGAGTCAGAACCACTGGAACGGCAATTACCTTCTTGTTCATGATGTGGCCCCCCGAGGTGCCGTCTACTGTATCGCTTCTGTCATGCGGCCATATCGAATGTCCTACGATACCCCGAGGGCATGGCGGGTACGCAACGACGACCCTCTCTCCGCCAGGACACATGAAGCCCCTTGATTTCCCTGAGAAATCAAGGGGCTTTTCTTTTTCCCGCCGCGATGTCCCGCATCCGGCGCCTGCGCGTCACGGATGCCGAATGTAATCCACCAACGCCCGCGTATATTCATCCGGCTGTCGATCGAGCAAACTCACCGCGATCGCCACCGCAAACCCCGCCGGCACGCCGAACACGCCGGAACTGATCGGCTCGATCCCGAACCACGTCCGCCCGGCGAACCCCGTCAGCTGCGTGAAGTACGGATACGTCGACACGATGTAGTACACGCACACCGCCAACCCCGTCACCATCCCGGCGATCGCCCCGCGCGTCGTCGTGCGCTTCCAGAACACCCCGAGCACCAGTACCGGAAAGAAGCTCGACGCCGCGAGCGAAAACGCCGCCCCGACCAGAAACAGAATCTTCCCCGTATTGAGCGACGCGACATACGACGCGAACAGCGCGACGCCAAGCAGCAAGACCTTCGAGATCGTCACGCGCCGCTGGCTCGACGCATCCGGCGCGACCATGCAGTAATAGACGTCGTGCGACAACGCATTCGCGATCGTCAGCAGCAACCCGTCCGCGGTCGACAGCGCCGCGGCCAGCGCGCCAGCCGCGATCAGCCCCGACACGACATACGGCAGCCCCGCGATCTCCGGCGCGGCCAGCACGACCATGTCCGGCTGCATCTGGATTTCCGACCAGTGCACGATGCCGTCGCGGATCACCTCGACGACGCTGATCAGATCCGGTTCGAAGTGGTGCCACTGCGTGACCCACCCGGGCAGCTCGGCGATCGGCCGCCCGACGAGGCTGGTGAGAATCTCGTACTTGATCATCACCGCGAGCACCGGCACGCTCAGGTAGAACAGCGCGATGAAGAACAGCGTCCAGCCGACCGAACGCCGGGCCGATGCGACCGACGTCGTCGTGTTGTAGCGCGTGAGGATGTGCGGCAGGCTCGCGGTGCCAAGCGACAGGCACAGCAGCAGCGCGAGGAAATTCCGCTCGCGCGGCTTGCGGTCGTCGTCGTTCGCCGCGGGAAACGGCTCGTGCATCGGCACGGGTGGCTCGGCGCGTGCCAGCAGATCGTCGCGCGCCTGGGTCCAGGTCACGCGCGCCGCCGTGGGGTCGCGCGGGAAGTCGGCCAGCTCGCGCTCGCGCTGATTGATCTCGCGCAGCGGCCCGTTATGGCGCCGCAGGTCAGCAAGCTGATCGACGAGTTGCCGGCGAGCGTCCGCATACGATGCGGGCAAGCGATCGAGCTGCGCCTGCACGACCGCGGCCTGCCGGCGATACGCATCGCGCACCTGCTGCTCCTCGGCCGCGTCGCGCAGTTGCGCCTCGCGCGCCGCCACGCGTTCCATCAGCTTGCCGTAATTGAACTGCGGCACCGGTCCGAGGCCGTTCTTCATCGCGATCAGCGACACGGGAATCAGGATCGCGCTGATCAGGATGATGTACTGCGCGACCTGCGTCCACGT
Organism: Burkholderia sp. RF7-non_BP4; assembly: GCF_001521935.1. Lineage (NCBI taxonomy): Bacteria > Pseudomonadati > Pseudomonadota > Betaproteobacteria > Burkholderiales > Burkholderiaceae > Burkholderia > Burkholderia sp. RF7-non_BP4. The sequence continues at coordinate 36,071 of NZ_LOTA01000092.1, forward strand.
GACCGCGCGCATCCCGCCGAGAAACGAGCACACGAGAATGCCCGCGAGCCCGCAGAAGATCCCGATCGCGAAGTCGACGCCGATGAAGCGCGTCGCGATCAGCCCGATCCCCTGAATCTGCGCGACCAGATAGACGAACGAGCACAGGATCGCGGCGCCGGCCGCGAGCGCGCGCACTGCGGTGCTCGAAAAGCGCGTGCCGAGGAAATCGGGAATCGTGTAGCGCGCGAGCTTGCGCACGTACGGCGCGAGCAGGAACGCGACGAGGCAGAACCCGCCCGTCCATCCCATCACGTACGCGAGCGCGTCGTAGCCGGTTGCGTAGAGCGAGCCGGCGAGACCGATGAACGACGCCGCCGACAGCCAGTCGGCCGCCGTCGCCATCCCGTTGAACGCGGACGGCACGCGCCGCCCGGCCACGTAGTATTCGACGAGATCGGACGTACGCGACAGCAGCCCGATCACCGCATACACGGCAATCGGCACGAACAGGAACACGTAGCCGATCCACACGCCGGAACCGGTCGCGCGCTCGATCCGCCACAGCAGCAGCACGAACCCGAGAAAGCCGAGCGTGTAAAGCGCGTACGCGCGAATCAGTCGATGCGTCAGCATGGATCAGCGGGCATGGTGCGCATTGCCCGCCTGCGCCGCATGTTCGTCGTACGCGCGCCGCAGCACGCGGTCCGCGCGCTGCATCAAGCCGATGTAGACGACGATCAGCACGAGATACACGAGAATCGCGCCCTGCGCGCCGACATAGAACGGCAGGCTGAAACCGGCGAAGCGGATGCCCGCGAGCGCGGGCGCGAAGAACGGCACGACGAACGACACCGTGAAGCCGATCGCCATCAGCACCACGATCAGCACGACGTTGAAACGCCAATAGCGCGCATGGGCACGCGCGAGCGGCTCGGGAACGGGCGGCGGCGCGGCAGGCGCCGGACGGGACGGAACGGTCATGCCGTTATTTAGCAAAAAGCCCCTGCGCGGGCAATCGGGATTGCCGCGCAGGGGCTCGTGCGCGCAACGTGCGCAACAGGCGCGGTCAGCGCACTTCGGCGAGCTGCTCGAGGATCGCCGGGTTCTCGAGCGTGGACGTGTCCTGCGTGATCGCCTCGCCCTTGGCGAGCGAGCGC
>NZ_LOTA01000093.1:0-2232 GCF_001521935.1 Burkholderia sp. RF7-non_BP4
TGTTGCCGCATTGCGCGGCGGGTTGCTTCAGCAGGACCGGCTGCTGAAGCTCGATACGCCATTGGGCGCCAACGTGCTGACCGTGCAGCGGGCCGTCGGCCGTTCGCGCATCGGGCGCGCGTACGAATTCACGCTCGACGTGCTGTCGACCGATAGCGATCTGGAACTTAAAAAGCTGATCGCGCAGCCCGTCACGTTGTGGATCCAGCAGGGCGATCGCAGCTACCGGCCGATCCACGGATACGTCCACACCGCGCGCCGCCTCGGCGCCGACGGCGGGCTCACGACCTATCAGCTCACGTTCGCCGATTTCACGCATTTCCTGAAGTTTCGTCGCGACCAGCGGCTCTGGAACGATACGACCGTCGACCAGATCATCAGCGATGTGCTGAACCAGCATCCGCAGGCGCGGGGGCATTTCCGCTTCGCGCTGTCGCAACCGCTGCCGAGCCGTTCGTACACGCGCCAGCACGACACCGACTGGCATTTCGTGCATCGGCTGATGGAGAGCGAAGGCCTTTACAGCACGTGGCAGCAGGCCGACGACGGCAAGTCGCATACGCTCGTGATCACCGACAACCTGCAGGCGTTCGCGCCGCTGTCGCCGGAGACCGTGCGTTTCTATCGCGGCGGCGCGGCGAGCGAAGCCGATGCGTTCACGCAATGGTCGGGCTCGCGCACGCTGCAGAGCGTGACCCGAACGACGCGCACCTTCGACTACAAGAATCCGTCGCAGCCGTCGAACCCGAAGGGCACGACGCTGCCGACGATGAGTGGCCAGGGCGAATTGCCCGACCAGCTCGAAGTGTACGAGTACACGGGGGCGTACACGTATCTGGACCAGACGCGCGGCGACCATCTGACGAAGGTGCGGATGGAGGAATGGGAGTCGCACGCGAAGCGCTTCCATGGCGCGGGCGGCGTGCGCGCGATCGATGCGGGCCGGCGCTTCACGCTGTCGGACCATCCCGAACACGATCGCGATCCGGCCGACCAGCGCGAATTCGCGGCGATCGGTGTCGAATGGTGGATCGAGAACAACCTGCCCGTGGCGAGCAGCAGCGCGGACTTTCCGTACAGCCTGCGCGACGCGTTGGTGCAAGCGCAGGAAGGCTACGGTGCCGATCCCGCGTTTCGCGTGCCGCACGACGATGGCTCGGTCGGCTTCTATCTCGTCGAAGTCGAGGCACAGCGCGTGAGCGTGCCGTATCGCAGCCCGTTCGAACACGAGAAGCCGAAGATGCATCTCGAGACGGCGATCGTCGTCGGGCCGCAGGGCGAGGAAGTCTATACCGACGAGCTGAACCGGATCCGCGTGCAGTTCGTGTGGGATCGCCTCAATCCGGGCAACGAGAACGCGTCGTGCTGGGTGCGCGTCGTGCAGTCGGATACCGGCGGCGGTTACGGTGGCGTGCATGTGCCGCGGATCGGCGAGGAAGTGCTGATCGATTATGTGGGCGGCGATTGCGATCGGCCGCTCGCGGTCGGGCGTGTGTACAACGGCGCGAACCAACCGCAGTGGCATAGCGACGGGATTCTCTCCGGCTATCGGTCGAAAGAATATTCGGGCAGCGGCTACAACCATCTCGTGATGGACGACGCGACCGGGCAGAACCGCGTGCAGCTGATGAGCAGCAGCGCGAACAGCCTGCTGCATCTGGGCTACCTCATCGATCAGAACGGTAATTCGCGCGGATCGTATCTGGGCAGCGGCTTCGATCTGCGTTCGGATGCGTATGGCGCGGTGCGAGCGAGCCAGGGGCTGTACGTCACGACTCATCCGAAGGCGCCGAACAGCCAGCCGCTCGACGTGAAGGAAGCGCAGCAGCAGCTCGTGACGGGCGAGAGCCTCGTCGAGGCGATGTCGGGTGTGAGCGAGCAGCATCAGGCGGAAAGCCTGAAGGATGCGCACGAGACGATGCGCGCATTCACCGACGCGACGCAGGACAGCGCGTCGGGCAGCGCGTCAGGCGGCCGCACGGCGGGTGGCGGCACGGGCAGCGCGAACGCATTCAAGGAACCGGTGATGCTGTTCGGCAGCCCGTCGGGGATCGGGATGTCGACGCAGCAGTCGCTGCACTTAGTCGCGAACGATCACGTGAACGTCGCGAGCGGACAGAGCGTGCATGTCGCGGCGGGCAAGTCGCTGATCGGCAGCATCGGGCAGAAGCTGAGCCTGTTCGCGCAGAACGCTGGGATGAAGCTGTTCGCGGGCAAGGGCAAGGTCGAGAT
>NZ_LOTA01000094.1:0-129914 GCF_001521935.1 Burkholderia sp. RF7-non_BP4
ACCCCTGTACTCACCGTGAAAGGGTGATGTCCTAGGCCTCTAGACGAAGGGGACAACGTACTGCTTACATCTTTAATACAAAAGCCCGCTCAAAAACGTCTTGAACGGGCTTCGTTCTGGCGGAGCGGACGGGACTCGAACCCGCGACCCCCGGCGTGACAGGCCGGTATTCTAACCGACTGAACTACCGCTCCAACTTTCTGCACCGTTACCTGCAGGACGTCGGTTACGTTCCTGCAAGCCTCGCGACACTTCTACTACGAAACGCCGCTGAATCTGGCGTCCCCTAGGGGATTCGAACCCCTGTACTCACCGTGAAAGGGTGATGTCCTAGGCCTCTAGACGAAGGGGACATAATCTTTTCAGATCTGTCTGACTTCCGCTATTCATTCATCATCAACAGCGAAGGCCGAAATTCTAACTGCTTTAAATCATTTTGTGAAGCATTTATTACTACCACCACTGCTTCGCAAATCAATCTATTCTGCTCTGATGGTGGAGGTAAGCGGGATCGAACCGCTGACCTCTTGCATGCCATGCAAGCGCTCTCCCAGCTGAGCTATACCCCCTTGCAGAACAGAAATGAGATTATATGGACCGAATTTAAACTTGTAAATACCCTTTTTGCGATTCGAGCGAATTTTTTTGCGAAGCCGTCGTGACCTCATGCACGGGCGGCTTCGCCCCGCCCGAACCTCAGGCCAGCGCACCCTCGATACGCGACACCACGACGTCGCGACCGAACAGCACGAGCACCGCATCGATCGACGGTGTATGCGTCGTGCCCGCCACCAGCAGGCGCACCGGCATCGCAAGCTGCGGCATCTTCAGCTTGTGCGCGCCGAGCGTCGCCTTCAATGCCGCGGACACCGCTTCCTTCGTCCAGTCGGCCGTCTTCAGCGCGGCGACGAGATCGGCCAGCGCCGGGCGCACGGCGTCGGTCACATGCTGCGCGAGCGCGTCGGCGTCGGGCGCAGGCACGCGGTAGAACATCGCGGCGCCTTCGGCGATCTCCTTGACCGTCGTCGCGCGGTCCTTCATCAGGCCGACCACCGCGTCGAGCGCCGGGCCCGTCGCGATCGCCGCGTCGTCGATGCCGAGCGCGTCGAGGAACGGTTTCGCCAGCGCGGCGAGGCGCGCGTTGTCCGCTTCCTTGATGTAATGGGCATTCAACCAGCTCAGCTTGCTGTGGTCGTATTGCGCGGGCGACTTGCCGAGATGCTCGAGGTCGAACCATTCGACGAACTGCTCGCGCGAGAAGATTTCGGCGTCGCCGTGCGACCAGCCGAGACGCGCGAGGTAGTTGACGACGGCCTCCGGCAGGAAGCCCGCGTCGCGGTACGCCATCACGCTCATCGCGCCATGCCGCTTGCTCATCTTCTCGCCCTGCTCGTTCAGCACGGTCGGCAGGTGCGCGTAGACGGGCGGCTCGCCGCCGAGCGCGCGCAGGATGTTGATCTGGCGCGGCGTGTTGTTCACGTGGTCGTCGCCACGGATCACGTGCGTGATGTTCATGTCCATGTCGTCCACGACCACGCAGAAGTTGTAGATCGGCGTGCCGTCCGGACGCGCGATCACGAGGTCGTCGAGTTCCTCGTTCGAGATCTCGACGCGCCCCTTCACTGCGTCGTCCCACACGACCGTGCCGGTCAGCGGGTTGCGGAACCGCAGCACAGGCTTCACACCGGCCGGCGGCTCGGGCAGGACCTTGCCCGGCTCCGGACGCCACGTGCCGTCATAGCGCGGCTTGAGGCCGGCCTCGCGCTGGCGTTCGCGCAACGCGTCGAGTTCCTCGGCCGACATGTAGCACGGGTACGCGAGCCCCTGCTCGAGCATCTGCGCGAGCACCGCGCGATAGCGGTCCATCCGCTGCATCTGGTAGATCGGGCCTTCGTCGAAATCCAGGCCGAGCCACTGCATCCCTTCCAGGATCGCGTCGACGGCTTCCTGCGACGAGCGCTCGACGTCGGTATCCTCGATACGCAGCACGAATGTGCCTTTCATCTTGCGCGCGAACGCCCACGGATAGAGCGCGGAGCGGATGTTGCCGAGGTGGATGAAGCCGGTGGGACTCGGCGCGAAGCGGGTACGGACAGGACGGGTCATAAACGGTAACTCGAACGCCTGGGGCGCATGAATGATTCGACGCGGGATCGACGGCGACAGCCCGGACAGCAATGGGGCCGGCCGCGCCCGGAACGGGAAAGAAGCCGGAATTATACTCGCGCCGGTCTTCGCGCCAAGCGCGCCGCTTGCTTTATGATGTGCGCGCCGCGGCCGCCAGCCGGCGCCGCGCCGGCCGCCCGGTTTCCGCCGCACGGCCGCTCGGAACCTATCGCCGCCGCGGGCCGTCCGGCCCGCCGCCAAGCCGCCGGAGAACCACTCGATGTCGTCCCCTCGCCTGTCGCGCCGCCACTTCACGATCGCATGCGCATCCGCCAGCCTCGCCGCCTGCACGTCGTTCGGCGACAAGTCCCGCCCCGACAACGCCGCGAATCCCGCGCAATCGCGCGAGAAGCCCGTGAAGATCGGCATCGCGCTCGGCGGCGGCGCCGCCCGCGGCTTCTCGCACATCGGCGTGCTGAAGGCGCTGGAGGCGCGCGGCATCCCGGTCGAGATCGTCGCCGGCACGAGCGCGGGCTCGGTGGTCGGAGCACTGTACGCGGCGGGGATGAGCGGACTGCAGATCAACAAGATCGCGCTCGACATGGATCAGGCGGCGATCAGCGACTGGGCGCTGCCGTTCCGCTCGCGCGGGCTGCTGCAGGGCATCGCGCTGCAGAACTTCCTGAACAAGACGCTCAACAACCGGCCGATCGAAAAGATGGCGAAGCCGCTCGGCGTCGTCGCGACCGACCTGCAGAACGGCCAGCCGATCCTGTTCCAGCAGGGCAATACGGGGCTTGCGGTACGCGCGTCGTGCAGCGTGCCGTCGGTGTTCGAGCCCGTGAAGATCGGCAACCGCGAATACGTCGACGGCGGCCTCGTGAGCCCGGTGCCCGCGTCGTTCGCGCGCAAGATGGGCGCGAACTTCGTGATCGCGGTCGACATCTCGTCGCGACCGGACGGCGCGGCGACCACCAACCCGATCGAGATGCTGCTGCAGACTTTCACGATCATGGGTCAGACGATCAAGACCTACGAGCTCGACAAATACGCGGACGTCGTGATCCGCCCGAACCTCGCGGCGATGGGCGGCAGCGACTTCAACCAGCGCAACGCGGCCATCCTCGCCGGCGAGGAAGCGGTCGCGCGCATCATGCCCGAGTTGCAGCGCAAGCTTGCCGCAGCCCGCGGGGCAGTAGCGGCATAAGCGGACGCACGCGGGGCGCGGCGCCGACGAAGGCACCGCCTCCCCGCCACTTTCGCGCGCCCCAAAGCAAAAAACCCTGCCGCCTTTCGGTGACAGGGTTTTTTGATCCGGGCCGATCGCCGGCGAGCGTCAGTTGCTGCCGTTCGCCGCGTCGTCGCCGAGCGTCGCGCGCACGCGCTGACGCAGGTCGTCGGCCTTCATCGGGAAGGCCGATTCGATCCGGCGCGCACCGGTGAAACGCTTTTCCCAGTAGCCGCTGTCGAGATCGTCGACGCGAACCGTGCTGCCCGTCGACGGCGAATGCACGAACTTGTTGTCGCCGATGTAGATGCCGACGTGCGAGAACGTACGGCGCATCGTGTTGAAGAACACGAGGTCACCCGGCTTCAGGTTGCTCATGCTGACCTTCTCGCCGACGCGGCTCATCTCTTCCGCGCGACGCGGCAGCGACATGCCGAGCGTGTCCTGGAACACGTAGCGCACGAAACCGCTGCAGTCGAGGCCGGAATCCGGCGAGTTGCCGCCCCAGCGGTAGCGCACGCCGATCATGTTCAGCGCGCCCACGACCACGTCGCCTGCCTTGCCGGCCATGCCGGCGAGGAACGACTTCGCGCCGCCGCTCGACGGCTGGGCGCTGGTCTGCTGGAGGGAGGAATTCGCCCCGATTTGAGTCGAATTCGTGACATTCTGGTTAAAACTGCTGACTTCGTCGGCGAACGCGCCGGGAGCTGCTGCGAACAGGGCGCCGATGAACAGCCCGGCGAGGGTGCGCGCGCATGCCTGGGTCAGGGATCGATGCTGCATTGGTCGATGGAATGTGCTTAAAAATCAGCTGATTGGCGGAAAATTTCGGTCGATACTAGCCAGCGCGTAATCGTTTGTCAAAACAAATTAAAAAATACAATCGAGATAGTCAGACCATTGGACGCTTATCACGCTTTCCAGACCGCTTTCAACAGCTTTTGTGTGTAAGGATGTGACGGTTTCGTGAAGATATCGGCCACGTCGCCGGACTCGACGATCGCCCCGCCCTGCATCACCGCGACCCGATGCGCCATCGCGCCGATCACCTCCAGGTCGTGGCTGATGAATACATAGCCGAGGTTGTATTTCTGTTGCAAATTCGCGAGCAGTTTCAGCACCTGCTGCTGGATCGACACGTCGAGCGCCGAAGTCGGCTCGTCGAGGATGAGGATGCGCGGCTCCAGCACGAGCGCGCGCGCGATCGCGATCCGCTGGCGCTGCCCGCCCGAGAATTCGTGCGGATAACGATGCAGCACCGTGCGGTCGAGGCCGACTTCGCGCAGCACGGCCAGCGACTTCGCGCGACGCGCGTCCGGCGTCAGTTCCGGGCGATGCAGTTCGAGCCCCTCGCCGACGATCCGCTCAATCGTGTGACGCGGCGACAGCGAGCTGAATGGATCCTGAAAGACGACCTGCATGTTCGAGCGCAGCGCGGTCTGTTCGCGGCCGCGGTAGGTCGACAGCGCGCGCCCCTGGAATTCGATCTCGCCGTGCACCGTCCGTTGCAGCCCGAGCAGCGCCATCGCGAGCGTCGACTTCCCGGAGCCGGATTCGCCGACGATCCCGAGCGTCTCGCCCTGCCGCACCGACACGGACACATCCGCGACCGCCGTCACGGGCATCGTGCCGAACCAGCCCGCGAAGCCCGGCCGCTTGCGCGCGAACTGCACGCTGACGTGACGCGCATCGAGCACGACGGGCGCGATCGGCAGCACCGGCGCGACCGTGCGCTGCGGCCGGCTGTTCAGCAGCCGCCGGGTATACGGATGCTCCGGCTCCGCGAAGATCCGCTCGACCGGCCCGCTTTCGACCAGCTTGCCGTGCTCCATCACCGCGACCCGCTCGGCGAAGTGCCGCACGAGGTTCAGGTCATGCGTGATCAGCAGGATCGCCATCCCGCGCTTTTCCGCCTCCTCGCGCTGCAGCTCGAGCAGCAGATCGACGATCTGCGCGCGGATCGTCACGTCGAGCGCGGTGGTCGGCTCGTCCGCGAGCAAGAGGCGCGGCCGGCACGCGAGCGCCATCGCGATCATCGCGCGCTGCCGCTGGCCGCCCGACAACTGATGCGGGTAACTGTCGACCCGCTTCTCCGGCTCCGCGATGCCGGTGCGCGCGAGCAGCGCGATCGCGCGCTTGCGCGCCTCCCCCGCCGTCACGCCGTCGTGCAGCACGATCGTCTCGCCGATCTGCGCGCCGATCGTGTACAGCGGGTTGAGCGCCGTCATCGGCTCCTGGAAGATCATCGCAATGTCCGAGCCGCGCAGCCCGCGCATCTCGCGCTCGCTCTTGCCGGCGAGGTCGTGCCCGGCGAAGCGGATCGTGCCGCTCACGTCGGCGTCGCGCAGCAGCCGCAGGATCGACAGCGCGGTCACGCTCTTGCCCGACCCCGACTCGCCGACGAGCGCGACGCGCTCGCCGCGGCCGATCGCGAGCGTCACGTCGTCGACGGCCACCGTGTCGCCGAAGCGCACGTGCAGATGCTCGAGCGACAGCAGCGGTTCGCCCGCGTTCGATACGACCGTGTCGCTCATCGCTGGCCTCCCGCCGCGCGCACCGAGTCGGCGATCCGCGTGTCGAGCGCGTTGCGCAGCGCGTCGCCCATGAAGGTCAGCAACAGCAGCGTCGCGACCAGCACGCCGAACGTCGACAGCGAGATCCACCATGCGTCGAGATTGCCCTTGCCCTGCGCGAGCAGCTCGCCGAGGCTCGGCGTCGGCGGCGGCACGCCGAGCCCGAGGAAGTCGAGGCTCGTGAGCGCGAGGATCGCACCGCTCATCCGGAACGGCAGAAACGTGATCACGGGCGTCATGCTGTTCGGCAGCACGTGGCGCCAGATGATCTGCCAGTTCGTGAGGCCCATCGCCCGGGCCGCGCGCACGTAGTCCTGCGTGCGGTTGCGCAGGAATTCGGCGCGCACGTAGTCGGCCAGGCCGATCCAGCCGAACAGCGACAGCAGCACGATCAGCAGCAGGAAGCTCGGCTCGAAGATCGACGCGAAGATGATCAGCAGGTACAGCTCGGGCAGCGAACTCCAGATCTCGATCAGCCGTTGCCCGACGATGTCGATGCGCCCGCCGAAGAAGCCCTGCACCGCGCCCGCGGCGATCCCGAGCAGCGTGCCGATCGCGGTCAGGATCAGCCCGAACTCGACCGACACGCGGAACCCGTACACGAGCCGCGCGAGCAGGTCGCGCCCCTGCGCGTCGGTGCCGAGCCAGTTCGCGCGCGACGGCGGCGCCGGGTTCGGCACGGTCGAAAAGTAATTCAGCGTGTCGTAGTAATAGCGGTTCGGCGGATAGACGACGAAGTTGCCCGGCGCCTCGAGCCGCTTGCGGACGTACGGATCGAGATAGTCGGCCGGCGTCGGGAAGTCGCCGCCGAAGGTCGTCTCCGGATACGCATGGAACATCGGGAAATAGGTCTGGCCGTCGTAGTGCACGACGAGCGGCTTGTCGTTCGACCATAGCGGCGCCGCGAGGCTCGCGGCGAACGCGACGACGAAGATGACGAAGCTCCAGTAGCCGAGACGCTGCTGGCGAAAGCGCTGCCAGACACGGCGCGCGGGCGATGGCGACACGCGCGCGCGCGCCGCGTCGATGCGGGACGACACGACGGCCCGGTTCATCGCGCACCTCGCCCGGCGAGCGCGGGCAGGCGGACGGGCGCGCCGGCGAGCGGCGTGCTGGCGGACGGTTTCATGTCAGCGCTCCAGATTGTCGAATTGAATGCGCGGGTCGACCCACACGTAGCAGAGGTCGGAGATCAGCTTGGTCGCGAGTCCGATCAGCGTGAACAGGTACAGCGTGCCGAGCACGACCGGGTAGTCGCGCCGCACGACCGACTCGTACGACAGCAGCCCGAGGCCGTCGAGCGAGAACAGCGTCTCGATCAGCAGGCTGCCCGTGAAGAACGCGCCGATGAACGCGGCCGGAAACCCGACGATCAGCGGCAGCATCGCGTTGCGGAACACGTGCTTCCACAACACGGTGCGCTCGGCGAGCCCTTTCGCGCGCGCGGTCAGCACGTACTGCTTGCGGATTTCGTCGAGGAACGCGTTTTTCGTGAGCATCGTGATGACCGCGAAACTGCCGACGACCGATGCGGTGATCGGCAGCGCGATGTGCCACAGATAGTCGAGCACCTTGCCGGCGAGCGACAGCTGGGCGAAGTTGTCCGACGTGAGCCCGCGCAGCGGGAACAACTGCCAGAACGAGCCGCCGCCGAACAGCACGAGCAGCAGCACGCCGAGCACGAAGCCCGGAATCGCGTAGCCGACCAGCACGACGAGGCTCGTCGCGACATCGAACGGCGAGCCGTTGCGCACGGCCTTCGCGATGCCGAGCGGCACGGAGATCAGATAGGTGACGAAGAACGTCCACAACCCGATGCTGATCGACACCGGCAGCTTCTGCACGATCAGCGACCACACGCTCTGGTGGCGGAAGTAGCTGTCGCCGAGATCGAAACGCGCGAAGCGCTTCAGCATCAGCCAGTAACGCTCGAGCGGCGGCTTGTCGAAGCCGTACAGCGCCTTGAGCTGCGCGAGCTGCTGCGCGTCGACGCCGGTATGCGCACGCATCCCGAACGGCGCCGCGCCCTGCTCCGTCGCGCCCTTGCGCAGTTCCTGCACGGCCTGTTCGACTGGGCCGCCCGGCACGAACTGGATCACCGCGAACGTGAGCGTGAGCACGCCGACGAGCGTCGGGATCATCAGCAGCAGGCGTTTGAGGATGTAGCTCCACATAGGGCGTCGACTCGCGATCGATAGGCTGGGTTGAACGAAGGGCCGGCAGGCTTCAGTGATCGGGCTTGGCCCACCAGGTCGACACGACCCAGCCCTCGGCCGAATAGTACAGCGGCAGCGTCTGCGGATAGCCGAGCGTGCGCTTGTATGCGATCCGGTGCGTGGTGCTGTACCACTGCGGGATCGCGTAATAGCCGTGCATCAGCACGCGATCGAGCGCATGCGTCGCGTCGAGCAGGTCGTCGCGCGTCTGCGCGGCGCCGAGCGCATGCAGCAGCGTGTCGACGGCCGGCGACTTCAATCCGATGATGTTGTCGGAGCCCGGCTCGTCGGCGAACTTGCTGGCGTAGCGCGAGAACTGCTCGGCGCCCGGCACCTGCACGCCCGGCAGACGGACTGTCGTCATGTCGTAGTCGAATGCGTCGAGCCGCTTCTGCAGCAGCGCGTAATCGGCCGTGCGAAAACGCGCGTCGATGCCGAGCTTCGCGAGGTTGCGCTGATAGGCGGTCACGACGCCTTCCATCGCCGCGCCCGAATCGTCGAGGATCTCGAACGTGAACGGCTCGCCCCGCGCGTTGCGCAACGCGCCGTCCCGGTAGGTCCAGCCGGCCTGCGCGAGCAGCGCGCGCGCCTTCAGCAGATTCGCGCGCAGCGAGCCCGGCGGGTTCGTGTTCGGCTGCGTGACCATCGGCCCGAACACGGCCGGGTCGAGCTGCGCGCGCAACGGCTCCAGCAGTTTCAGCTCGCCCGGGCCCGGCGTGCCGGTCGCCTGCAGGTCGGTATCGGCGAAATAGCTGTCGAGGCGCGTGTACGCGCTATAGAACAGCTGGCGGTTCAGCCATTCGAAGTCGAACGCGAGATCGAGTGCCTGGCGCACGCGCACGTCGCGAAACTGCGGCCGGCGCAGGTTCATGAAGAAACCCTGCATGCCCGCGCCGTTGTGCTGGCGGAATTCGCGCTTGACGAGCTCGCCGCTGTCGAAGCGCTTGCCGACGTCGCGGCGCGTCCAGTTGCGCGCGATGTATTCGACCAGCACGTCGTACTCGCCGGCCTTGAACGCCTCGAGCCGCGCGACGCCGTCGCCGTACAGCTTGTAGACGATCCGCTCGAAGTTGTCGGTGCCGATCCGCACCGGCAGATCGGCGCCCCAGTACGCGGGATTGCGCCGGTACGTAATGGTGCGGCCGTTGTCGTAGCGCTCGATCAGGTACGGACCGCTGCCGATCGGCTGTTCAAACGCGAGCTGGTCGAACGGAATCCGCGAACCGTCCGCGCGCAGCCCCCACTTGCGCGAGAACACCGGCACGCCGCCGGCGATCAGCGGCAGCTCGCGGTTCGCGCTGCGGAATTCGAAGCGCACCGTCGCAGGATCGATCACCACGGCCTTCGCGATTTCGGCGAAATACGCGCCGAACTGCGGTGCGGCCAGCTTGCTCTTCAGCGTGTCGAACGAGAACCTGACGTCCTCGGCCGTGACGGGATCGCCGTTCGAGAAGCGCGCGCGCGGGTTCAGATGGAACGTGACCGAGCGGCGGTCCGGCGCGATCGCGATGTCGTCGGCGAGCAGCCCGTAGGCGGAGGCCGGTTCGTCCATGCTGCCGGTCGCAAGGCTCTCGAACAGCAAGTCGATGCCCGGCGCAGGGTTGCCGCGCATGGTGAACGGATTGAACTTGTCGAACGATGTCAGCCGGTTCGGATTCGCGAGCACGAGCGTGCCGCCCTTCGGCGCGTCCGGATTCACGTAGTCGAAATGCTTGAAGCCCGGCGGATATTTCGGCTCGCCGTACTGCGCGATCGCATGGGCCGCGTGTGCGGCCGTCGCGGCGAGTACCGCCTGTATTGTCCATGCTGCCGCCGTGCGGCCGGCGGCACGTACTACACGCGCGGCGCCGAAGCGGGTGCGCGCGGCGGCGGCCCGGGGCGAACCCTTCGTCATAGAGGCCCTGTCGGTCGATTGAGGGATGGAACGTGGGTCGATTCTACCCATTCAATTCGACGTCGAGCCAGCCTGCGGCTTTTGGTGCGTGGTGCCGGCGCATCGCTAGCGCCGCGCGCGGCCCGTGCAGGCAAAAGAAAACCGCCACGCGGGCGGTCTTCGTCTGATGCGCGCACGCGGCACGCGTGCGTCGCATGTCGGTCAACGCCAGCCGTTGTGGCGGCCGTTATCCCAATGGCCGTGACCGCGATCGCCGTCCCAGCCGCGGCCATGATGGCGATACCACTCGTCGCGGCCCCAGTAGCGGCGGCCGTCCCAGTAACGGTCGCCGTGCCAGCCGATCACGATCGCCGGTGCCGGCGCGTAGATGGGCGCCGGTGCATACACGGGCGCCGGCTGGTAGACGACCGGCGGAGGCGGCGGCGCATACACGGGCGCGGGCGCGACGTAGACCGGAGCCGGCACGCCGACGTTGATCCCGACATTGACTCCCGCCATTGCTGCGCCCGACACGAGCAAGGCCGTCATACCGGTCATGAGCGAGGCAACACGCAAAGTCTTCATGGATTCCTCTTCGAGTTGTTTCATGTGTGATTCGACTATAGCGACAAGCGCCGTCCCGGCATATTTCAAGTTTGTAAGAACTGATGCGCAGCATCGCAACGGGAAGCGCGCGCTAACGTCTTGTAACAATTGGCGCCCGGCCGTCGCGCCTCGCTCCCCGGCCCGCCTTGCCGCACGGGCCGCTCGCGGCACTGCGCACGCCGACCGACATTCTTCCCGACATCCGCGCGCGGTCAGTTCGCCAACGATCTCGTTCGCGGTCACCGCATCGTCTTCGACCGTCAGTACTCGCATGCCTGTCCTCGCAACGGATGTCACGACGCGCGCATCCGATGCGCGCGCGACTATCGTAGACGCCCGATCGCCATCCGGCGTTAGATGAAAATAGCTTCATCCGGCATCGGGCGAACGCGGGTGAAACATGTTTCATCCGTGCGTCGCCCGCCCGGCCCCGCGCGCCGCCTACACTGACGTCATGCGGCATCGGGCCGCGAAAAATGAGAAAAGGCGGCACTTGCGTGCCGCCTTTTTTTGCACCAAGCGCATGGAGATCGTCCGCTGCGCCGCGATGACGTTCAGCGCGACATCATGTTCATGCTGACGTTGTGCATCACCCACAGCGTGCCGACGATCAGGATCGCCGCGGTCAGCACGGTGTAGCTGAACGCCATCACGTTCCAGCGCTGGCCGGAGGAACCGTTCATGTGCAGGAAGTACACGAGGTGCACGACGATCTGCACGAATGCGAGCACGGCCAGCGCGATCAGCGATGCGTGCGGCGACAGCACGCCGCCCATCACGAGGCCGAACGACGCGGCGGTGAGCACGACCGACAGGATGAAGCCGGCGACATAGCCGCCGACGCTGCCGTGCCCTTCTTCGAGTTGAGACGAATGCGAATGAGCCATTTAGATCACGCTCGCGAGATAGACAAAGGAAAACACGCAGATCCACACGATGTCGAGGAAGTGCCAGAAGAGGCTCAGGCACGTCAGGCGCCGCAGGTCGCGATCGGTCAGGTCGCCGCCGCGCGATACGATTTGCCCGCCGAGCACGATCATCCACAGCAGGCCGGCCGTCACGTGCAGCCCGTGCGTGCCGACCAGCGTGAAGAACGCCGACAGGAACGCGCTGCGCTGTGGGCCCGCGCCTTCCGCGATCAGGTGCGAGAACTCGCGCAGTTCCATCGCGAGGAATGCCGCGCCGAGCACGAACGTCACCGCGAGCCATGCGAGCAGCGCGCCGCGCCGCTGCTTGTACGCGGCCAGCATCGCGAAGCCGTAGGTGATGCTCGACAGCAGCAGCGCGGCCGTTTCGACCGCGACGCCCGGAATGTCGAACAGGTCCTTCGCGGTCGGACCGCCCGCGTACTGGTTGCCGAGCACCGCGAACGTCGCGAACAGCGCCGCGAAGATCACGCAGTCGGTCATCAGGTACAGCCAGAAGCCGAACACCGAGTGCGACGGCGGATGGTCGTCGTGCTCGAGCAGGGTTGCGCTCAAGGTTTTCTGCAACATCAGTTGGCCTCCAGTTCCACGTCGTCGACATGCGTGGCCACGCGTGCCGCCGGTTGCTTCTCTTCGATCCTGCGCACCTTCGACGCCGGGATGTAGTAGCCGTCGTTGTCGCGCGAGCTGTAGACCACGAGCGTCGCGACGATGCCGACCAGGCCGCCGATGGCCATCCACCAGATGTGCCACACGAGCGCGAAGCCCAGCACCAGGCTGAAGATCGCGACCACGAGACCCGCACACGTATTCGACGGCATGTGGATGTCGCGGATCGTCGCCGGGTTCGGCCGGCCGTCGCCGCGCGCCTTCATGTCGGCGTACGCGTCGAGCGTGCGCACTTGCGGGATCACCGCGAAGTTGTACTCGGCCGGCGGCGACGAGGTCGCCCATTCCAGCGTGCGGCCGCCCCACGGATCGCCCGTGGTGTCGCGGTATGCCGGCAGGTTGCGGTTGCGGATGCTGACGACCAGTTGCAGCAGCTGGCATGCGATGCCGATCGCGATCAGCACGGCGCCGAACGCGGCGACCAGCAGCCATGGATGCCACGCCGGGTTGTCGTAGTGGTTCAGACGGCGCGTCATGCCCATGAAGCCGAGCACGTAGAGCGGCACGAACGCGACGTAGAAGCCGACCTGCCAGAACCAGAACGCGGCCTTGCCGAGCCTCTCGTTCAGCTTGAAGCCGAACGCCTTCGGGAACCAGTAGTTGAAGCCCGCGAGATACCCGAACAGCACGCCGCCGATGATCACGTTGTGGAAGTGCGCGATCAGGAACAGGCTGTTGTGCAGCACGAAGTCCGCGCCCGGGATCGCCATCATCACGCCGGTCATGCCGCCGAGCGTGAACGTGACCATGAAGCCGATCGTCCACAGCACCGGCGTCGTGAATTCGATCCGGCCGCGGAACATCGTAAACAGCCAGTTGAACACCTTCACGCCGGTCGGGATCGCGATGATCATCGTCATGATCCCGAAGAACGCGTTGACGTTCGCACCGGAACCCATCGTGAAGAAGTGATGCAGCCACACGAGGAACGACAGCACCATGATCGCGCAGGTCGCGTACACCATCGTCTTGTAGCCGAACAGCGGCTTCTTCGAGAACGTCGCGATGACTTCCGAGAAGATGCCGAACGCCGGCAGAATCAGGATGTACACCTCCGGATGGCCCCACGCCCAGATCAGGTTCAGGTACAGCATCGCGTTGCCGCCGGCTTCGTTCGTGAAGAAGTGCATGCCGAGGTAACGGTCGAGGCCGAGCAGCGCGAGCGTCGCGGTCAGGATCGGGAACGACGCCATGATCAGCACGTTCGTGCAGAGGGCCGTCCACGTGAACACCGGCATCTTCATCAGCGTCATGCCGGGCGCGCGCATCTTGATGATCGTCACGAAGAAGTTCACGCCGGTCAGCAGCGTGCCGACACCCGAGATCTGCAGCGCCCACAGGTAGTAGTCGACCCCTACCCCGGGACTGAACTGCAGCTCCGACAGCGGCGGATACGCGAGCCAGCCCGTCTGCGCGAACTCGCCGATCACGAGCGACACGTTGATCAGGATTGCACTGACCGCGGTCATCCAGAACGACAGCGAGTTGATGAACGGAAACGCGACGTCGCGCGCGCCGATCTGCAGCGGCACGACGAGGTTCATCAGGCCGACCATGAACACCATCGCCATGAAGAAGATCATGATCACGCCGTGTGCCGTGAAGATCTGGTCATAGTGGTGCGGCGGCAGGTAGCCGGGCGCGTTGTACGCGAGCGCGAGCTGCATGCGCATCATGATCGCGTCGGCGAAGCCGCGCAGCAGCATGATCAGCGCGACGATGATGTACATCACGCCGAGTTTCTTGTGGTCGACCGTCGTCAGCCATTCCGTCCACAGCCACTTCCAGCGGCCGGTGATCGTCAGCGCGGCGAGGATGCCCAGCACGACCAGCCCCATGAAGGCGCCCGCCCCCATGATGATGGGCTGATCGAACGGGATCGCCGATAGTGTGAGTTTGCCGAACATGCGTTACCCCTTCGTGCCGCAGGCGGCGTCCTTCAGGTCGAGGACGTGGCCATCGTTGTATTTCGCGATGATGTTGTGGAAGAGCCGCGGATCGACCGACGAGAAGTAGCGCACGGGCGCCTTCTCGCTGGGCTGCGCGACGGTGCCGTACACGGTCGCGTCGAGCCGGTCGGGCGACGCCTTCACCTTCTGCACCCAGGCGTCGAACTGCTCGCGCGGCTCGGCGAGCGTGCGGAACTTCATGTCGGAGAAGCCGCGGCCGCTGAAGTTGGCGGACGTGCCCGCGTAGTCGCCGGCTTCGTCGGCGATCAGGTGCAGGCGCGTCTGCATGCCGGCCATCGCGTACACCTGGCCGCCGAGCTGCGGAATGAAGAACGAGTTCATCACCGAATCCGACGTGATGCGGAAGTTCACCGGTGTGCCGACCGGAATCGCGAGCTGGTTCACCGACGCGATGCCGAGTTCCGGATAGATGAACAGCCACTTCCAGTCGAGCGCGACGACCTCGACGTCGATCGGCTTCACCGACGACTCGAGCGGCTTGTACGGATCGAGCTCGTGCGTGGTTTTCCACGTGAGCACGCCGAGAAACAGGATGATCAGCGTCGGCACCGTCCAGATCACGACCTCGATCGCGGTCGAGTGCGACCAGTTCGGCGCGTACGCGGCGTTGCGGTTCGATGCGCGATAACGCCACGCGAACCACAGCGTGAGCAGGATCACCGGCACGACGACGATCAGCATCGCCCATGTCGACGTCGCGATCAGCGCCTTTTCCGCCGCGCCGACGCTTCCTTTCGGATTTAGCACATCTAAATTACAGCCTGACAGGCTCAGCGCCGCGCCGATCGATATCAGCGCCGTCCAGCCTCTTGAAGCTTTTCTTTTCATCACACAGCCCGAGGGTCATTGAATCCGTTGCGTATGCCCGATGCGCATTCGATCCACGAAAGTGGCCGAATCATACGTCGCGCGGGTGCGACGAAAAACCGGTGGATGCGGCAAATCATCATTGCAAAATCTGCTGTGAGACAGATTGTCGCGGGGCAATTTCACGCATCCGGAAGGCGAGCACGAGCCGGCCGGACGCCGCCCGCGCCCGACCGGATGAATGTGCGTGCAACGACCGCGTCGTCGTGCGATGCGGTCGTTGCTCGCGACGTCACGCCATCAGCCGTGCGTCGCTGCCATGTACGCCTGCGCGGTCGCGCCGCCCTCCCCGGCCGGCAGCTTCGAATGGCTGGCGTCGTCGATCAGCCGCGCGACGGTCGGGTCGATCGCGTCCGTGAACGGCTTCGGATCGACGCCGACCATCAACACGATCAGCGCGAGCGACGCGAACATCACGATCTCGCGACGGCTGAGATCGGCGAGCTTCGCGATGCGCGCGCTCGCGACCTTGCCGAACACGACGCGCTTGACCATCCACAGCGTGTACGACGCGCTGAGGATCAGCGTGAGCGCCGCGATCGCGCCGATCCAGAAGTTGACGCGGATCGCGCCCATGATGACCATGAACTCGCCGACGAAGCCCGACGTGCCCGGCAGGCCGACGTTGGCCATCGCGAACAGCAGCGCGAACGTCGCGAAGCGCGGCATGACACCCGCCACGCCGCCGTACGCGGCGATCTCGCGCTGCTTCGTGCGATCGACCAGCACGCTCACGCACAGCAGCATCGCGCCCGCGACGAAGCCGTACGACACGAGCTGCACGATCGCGCCTTCGACGCCGATCTGGTTGAACAGGAACAGCCCGAGCGTGACGATCCCCATGTGCGCGACCGTCGAATATGCGAGCAGCTTGCCGAGATCGGTCTGCGCGAGCGCGATCAGGCTCGCGTAGACGATCGCGAACAGCGACAGCGCGATCACGGCCGGCGCGAAGAAGTGGCTCGCGTCCGGTGTGATCGGCAGCGCGAAGCGCAGGAAGCCGTAGCCGCCGAGCTTGAGCATCGCGAGCATCAGCGCCGCGCCCGTCGGGCCGTCCGTATAGACGTCGCGCAGCCACGTATGCACCGGCCACATCGGCACCTTGACCGCGAATGCGGCGAAGAAACCGAGGAACACCAGCAACTGCGGTGCGAAGCCGAGCTGCAGCGTGCGCCATGCGTTCATGTCGAACGTATGCGACTTCGCGTACAGGTACAGCATCGCCATCAACAGCAACAGCGAACCCGCGAACGAGATGAAGAAGAACTTCACGGCCGCGTAGACGCGGTGCTCCCTGCCCCACGTGCCGATCAGCAGATACAGCGGAATCAGCGTCGCCTCAAAGAAGATGAAGAACAGCAGCCCGTCCTGCGCGACGAAAACGCCGACCATCAGCCCCGACAGGATCAGGAACGACGCGTAGTACTGCGCGACGCGCACCGTCACCGACTCCCACGACGCGATCACGACGACGAGCGTCGTGAAAGCGGTCAGCACGACGAGCCACAGCGACGCGCCGTCGATCCCGACGCGCCAGCCGGCGTTGAACGCCGCCAGCCAGTTGCGGGTTTCGGCGAACTGCATCGCGGCCGAGTGCGAATCGAAGCCGGCGACGAGCGGCGCGACGGCGGCGAGCCCCGCGAACGCGCCGACGAGCGCGATCAGCCTCGTGCGCCGCAGATGACGGTCGGAACCGGCGCGCAGCAGGCACGCGCCGAACAGGATCGGAACCCAGATCGCCAGGCTCAGAAAGGGGAAATCATGCATGTCAACAGGCCTTGAGAAGGTCGCGCACTGCATTGGGAACAGGCGTGACGAAGGGAACGAAATCAAATCGACAGATAGATTTCGTGGATCGCCATTGTTGGCAAAATGTAAAGCGGAATCAGCGCAAAGTTTGACGCCGCTCAAGCGCAATCGGGTTAACCAGCATAAGGCGACTGATTATTTTTTGCATCGCAGCAAAGCTGCGTTTCACGATGCTCAGATACGTCGCTGATTTTTATGAGTAATTTTTTGTATTGCGACGCGGCGTCGGTCGCGTGAATCGGTGCGATGCCGCATTTTTGTCTGAAGCCGATGCTTCGGAGCGCAAGGAGGTGAATGCGGGGAAGGATGAACGGGACTCGATTCAATCCTTACATCGACGCTTTCATTTTTACTTCAATGACCGACGATCTCCGCGATCCGGAATCCGGAAGTCGCGGCGCATTCCGTTCCGTTAGCGCTGATGGCTCAGCCGGTCCCACACGCGCATCGTCACCGCGCGGTAGTGGTTGTGTTGCGCGGGGAAATGGACGAAACGGCTGTCTTGCGTCGCATAGACGGGCGACGACGCGAGCGACGTCGCATCGACGATGTAGCGCGCGTCGATCATGCCCGCCTCCAGCAGTTCGACATAAATCGCCTGCTGGTCGCCGCCGCTCGCATAGACTGACGACCGATCGTCGAAGCTCTCGATGCGCGCGCATATGCGCTCGACCAGTTCGCGCATCGGCGCGACGTTGCGCACGCCGATCATGCACGAGTTGATCGCCCAGGCCGTGTGGTCGGTGCCGATCACGAAATCGCGGCCGTCGATCACGCTGTCGACCGTCTGCCGCTGGTCGATCGCGAGGATGTCGGCGTCGACCCAGAACACGAACGCGTGATCCGGCAGATGTTCGCGAATCAGGTGCAGCTTCGCCCAGTTTGCATCGACGCCGGCCGGCAGGAACGCGGGCGGTTCGCGATACGCGTGGTACGCATAGCCGTGTCGCGTGCAATAGCGAATGAAGTTCTCTTCGTGAAGATCGCCGTAACCGGCGATGTGCGACGTATGCAGACTCACGAACGCGATGTCTGCATGCGGGTTCAGGTGCCGCACCGGCTCGCGCGTTCGTTGCTGCGCGGCGCGCCAGTCGTCCATTGCGCGCGGCTGCTCGCCTCGCTGAACGCGCGCCGCATCGTCGACGAGCGCGAGCACATAGCGAAAGTCGTAGTCGGGCGTCGGTGCCCATACGCCATCGATCTGCTGCCATTCCGGCGCCTGGTGCGCCACGAGCGGATGCGCACCGACGACCTCGTCGATCGCAAGCCCATCGCCCCACACCGTCTGGGCCGACGCGAAATAGCCGGTCGCGAGCGGCTGATCGAATGGCAGCGGCGGGAAGTGCTCGGCAAGCAGCGTCGCCTCGCACGCATGGTGCCGCTCGGGCAGGCGCATTGCCCACTTGCCCAGCTCGACCACCAGCTTGCGCAAGCGCTCTCGCACGTCGGGCACGTTGCGAAAGATCATGCCGCTTGCGGCGGGCAGCGGCGATTTCGACGTCTGCGTCGTGACGATCGCGTCATAACCGTCGGCGACATCCGGCAACGCATGCTGGCCGAACACCACCGAGAACGGATCGAGCACGAGCAGCAACGCGCCCTGCTCCATCGCGACGAGCTGCGCGATGATCGCGTGGTACTTGTGCAGCACCTGCTGGCGCTCGCCATATACGTGCGTGCCGTCGACGATCGCGTGCCGGTAGCCGCGGCCCCGCGCGTAGCGTTCGTGATTGTCGACGAGCCCGTCGACGGGTCGATGCGAAAGGATGGTCAGTACGGAATGCATGCGTGCCGGAACTCCGGGTTGAGCCGCGCGAGGCGATACGCCTATTTAGCGCATGAGCGCCGCTCAAGTCGAGCATTGATTGGCTGTCCGGACGAAGCGTGGCGCCGGGCGGCAGGTCCGTAATCGGAGCGGCAAAAGAAAAAGCCCCGCAAGTCCGAGAACTTGCGGGGCTTTGTCACCGCTTTTGGCGGAGACGGAGGGATTCGAACCCTCGATCCAGGTTTTGGCCCAGATGCTCCCTTAGCAGGGGAGTGCCTTCGACCTCTCGGCCACGTCTCCCAAACTTTCGCTCGCACCAGGGAGGCAGTGCGACGAGAACAAGATCATATAGGGTTTGGAGCCGTTGGTCAATTTCCATGATGCATTTTCTTCAATGCATCACGAAAAATTCACGCGGCCTGATCGAGCTCGAATGCCTTGTGCAGCGCGCGGACAGCCAGCTCCATGTATTTCTCGTCGATCAGCACCGAAATCTTGATTTCGGACGTCGAGATCATCTGGATGTTGATGCCCTCTTCCGACAGCGTGCGGAACATCTTGCTCGCGACGCCCACGTGCGAACGCATGCCGACGCCGACGACCGACACCTTCGACACCTTCGGGTCGCCCTGCACGCGCTCGGCGCTCACATGGCCCTGCACCTGGTTGGTGAGGATGTCCATTGCCTTCTGGTAGTCGCCGCGGCCAACCGTGAACGTGAAGTCCGTCTTCCCTTCGACGCTCTGGTTCTGGATGATCATGTCGACGTCGACGTTCGCGTCGGCGACCGGGCCGAGAATCTGATACGCGATGCCCGGCTTGTCGGGCACGCCCATGACCGCAATGCGGGCTTCGTCGCGCTGGAACGCGATGCCGGAAATGACTGCCTTTTCCATGGTCTCGTCTTCTTCAAAAGTAATCAGGGTGCCCGAGCGCATTTCTTCGTCGAGCGCAATCAGCGGATCGGTCAGGCTCGACAGCACGCGCGTCTTCACCTGGTATTTGCCGGCGAATTCGACCGAGCGGATCTGCAGGACCTTCGAGCCGAGGCTGGCCATTTCCAGCATTTCCTCGAACGTCACGCGATCGAGGCGACGCGCCTCTTCGACCACGCGCGGGTCGGTCGTGTAGACGCCGTCGACGTCGGTGTAGATCAGGCACTCTTCGGCATCCAGCGCGGCCGCGACCGCCACCGCCGACGTGTCCGAGCCGCCACGGCCCAGCGTCGTGATGTGGCCATCCGGATCGACGCCCTGGAAGCCCGTGATGATCACGACCTTGCCGGCGTTCAGATCGGCCTTCACGCGCTCGTCGTCGATCGAGTGGATACGCGCCTTCGTGAATGCGCTGTCGGTCTTGATCGGCACTTGCCAGCCGGCATAGCTCACGGCTTCGACGCCGATTTCCTGCAGCGCGATCGACAGCAGGCCGACGCTGACCTGCTCGCCGGTCGACGCGATCATGTCGAGCTCACGCGGGCTCGGCTGGCTCGAAATCTCTTTCGCGAGACCGAGCAGGCGGTTGGTTTCGCCGGACATCGCGGACGGCACGACCACCATCTGGTGCCCGGCCTGATGCCATTTTGCGACGCGTTTCGCGACGTTCTTGATGCGCTCGACCGAGCCCATCGAAGTGCCGCCGTATTTGTGTACGATGAGTGCCATTGTCGTTCTGAACTGAAGGAGAAGCCGCACGGGCGCGCAGGGCAGGCCGAGTTGCCGTTCGGTCACGCGGCTTGTGGCTGTGGACGGACGACGAGGGGGACGGCTGGGACGCAACACGCAAGCGTGACGGATTTTGCCCGGAAGGCCGATCAGGCCGCGCAAACCGGTACGTCACGCGGAAAACCTGCACAAATCGCTCAAAAATCGAGCCGAGCAAACGACCGAGCGTACCCGATAGAGGCCCGCTTGACAAGCCGCCCGCCGGTTTGGCAAGCGTTCCGGCGCTGTTTACCAAATGGTGAAAACCGGCGCGCGATCGCGCGGCCGGAAGCGTGCCGCCGCTACGCGATCAGCAGGTCGGGACGCCACTCGATCCGGCGCCACCCGCCGTCGCCGGACAGCCCGTCGCCATGATTCACGCCGAGCCGCGGCACGTAGACGAGCCGGTCGCCCGCGAACAGCAGCGGCACGTCGCGCTGCCAGGCCGGCACGCCGCGCTCCTGGAACAGATTCTTCAGCGTGCGGCCCGGGCCGCCAGGTGACGTACGCAGCCGCTCGCCGCCCGCGCGGGCGCGCGCGGCAAGCGCGGCGCTTCGCAGCAACGCCTCCGGCACCGCACCGTCGCTGCCGGCTTCGGCCGGCGCGAACACGAACGTGCCACGCCATGCCGGTACGTGCCAGACTTCCTGGCCGTCCCACGCAAGCGAGGATTCGGGATGCGGCGTTCCGGTGCCGTCGTCGGCCGGCTCGGCGCTGTCGCCCGCCTCCCAGTACACGGTGTCGCGATAGAGCCGCAGACACTGCCCGGCGTGATCGACCCGCAGCGCATGCGCGTCGTGCGCGGCGCGCAGTTGCCGCATCATGTTCGCGAGCCGCCCTGCCGATGCGCCGGGCAAGCCGAGCCGGCGCATCCAGAAACGCAGCAGGTTCGCGCCGCGCGTGTCGTCGAACGCGACCAGCGCATCGCGCGACAGCGCGCGGCCGTCCTCACGCGCGGCGCCGGCGAAATCCAGTTCGGCGAGATCGTCGAGCAGCCGCTGCGCGGCGGCCGCATGCTGGGCCGCGCGGCCCAGCGCATCGCGAAAGCCCGGGAAATGCACGGCAAGCGACGGCAGCACGTCAAGGCGCAGCGCATTGCGCGCATAGCGCGTGTCGGCGTTCGATTCGTCGTCGATCCACGTCAGCCCGCGCTGCGCGGCGTAGCGCTCCAGTTGCGCGCGCAACAATCGCAGCAGCGGTCGCACGCGCTCGACGCTCGCACCGTCAGGGCGATATCGCGGCGCCATCGCGGCCAGGCCGGCGATCCCCGCACCGCGCAGCAACTGCAGCAGCACGGTCTCCGCCTGGTCGTCGGCATGCTGCGCGACCCAGAGCGCGGCCACGCCATGACGTTCGCACATCACGTCGAGCGCCGCATAGCGGCGCTCGCGCGCGCTCGCCTCGATGCCGAGGCCGCTGTCGCGCGGCACGTCGACACGCTCAAATTCGAACACGACGCCGAGTCGCTCGGCCTCCTCCTGCGCATGCGCGACCCATGCGTCGGCGTTCGCGCTCAGGCCGTGATGCACGTGCAGCGCGACGCAGCGCGATGCGCCCGCCACGCGCACGGCCGCGTCGAGCAGCACGGTCGAGTCGAGGCCGCCGCTGTACGCGATCGCGATGCGCGCATCGGCCGGCAGATCGGCAAGCGCAACGCCGACCGCGTCGAGAACGACGCGGTCGGCGGAGAATTCGGTCGAGGGGATCACGAGACAGACGCGCGCCGGACGGCGCGCGATGCGAACACGCCGGTCATGCGCCGGGCGTGGTTTCCTTGAACTTGCCGTAGGCCATCAGGCGCTCGAAGCGGCGCTCGCGCAGCGCATCGATGCTCATGCCCTGGAACTGACGCAGCGAATCGGCGAGCGCACGGCGCAGCAGCGCGGCCATGCCCTTCGGATCGCGGTGCGCGCCGCCGAGCGGCTCGTTGATGATCTTGTCGATCAGGCCGAGCGCCTTCAGGCGATGCGCGGTCAGGCCCAGCGCTTCCGCTGCCTCGGGCGCCTTCGCCGCGCTCTTCCACAGGATCGACGCGCAGCCTTCCGGCGAGATCACCGAATAGGTCGAGAACTGCAGCATCATCACGGTGTCGGCCACGGCGATCGCGAGCGCGCCGCCCGAACCGCCCTCGCCGATCACGGTCGTGATGATCGGCGTCTTCAGTTCGGCCATGACGTACAGGTTGCGGCCGATCGCCTCCGACTGGCCGCGCTCTTCCGCGCCGATGCCCGGGTACGCGCCCGGCGTGTCGACGAACGTGAAGATCGGCAGCCCGAACTTCTCGGCGAGACGCATCAGGCGTTCGGCCTTGCGATAGCCTTCCGGACGCGGCATCCCGAAGTTGCGCGCCGCGCGTTCCTTCGTGTCGCGCCCCTTCTGATGGCCGATCACCATGCACGGATGGCCGCCGAAGCGCGCGAGACCGCCGACGATCGAAAGATCGTCCGCGAATGCGCGGTCGCCATGCAGTTCGTGAAAATCGGTAAACAGTTCCGCAACGTAATCGAGCGTGTACGGACGCTGCGGATGCCGCGCGATCTGCGAGACCTGCCACGGCGACAGATTCGCGTAGAGGTCCTTCGTCAGTTGCTGGCTCTTCTTCGACAGACGCTCGATTTCTTCCGAAATATCGACAGCCGAGTCGTCCTGCACGAATCGCAGCTCTTCGATCTTGGCCTCGAGTTCGGCGATCGGCTGTTCGAAATCCAGAAACGTGGTCTTCATGTGTTCGAATCCTTGGGTCTTGCGGCAGCGCGTATTCTACCCGCGCGGGCGACGTGCAAGACCGGTTCTCAACTATTGATGTTTAAAACCCGATAGCCGTCAATCGGCGTCGGCGTCCGGCGTGTCGAGGCTGCGCCACATGTACCAGGTCGCGACGGTACGCCACGGCTCCCAGTTGGCGGCCACTTCGCGCGCCTCGCTGCGCGTGACGGGCTCCCCGCTGAAGTAATTGACGCTGATCGCGCGGATCAGGCCCGGATCGTCGAGCGGCAGCACGTCCGGCCGCGACAGGTTGAAGATCAGGAACATCTCGGCCGTCCAGCGGCTGATGCCGCGGATCTGCGTGAGTTCGGCGATCACGTCCTCGTCGTCCATCGACGTCCATTTGTCGACGTGCAGCGCGCCGGACACGAAGTGTTGCGCGAGGTCGAGAATATATTCCGTCTTGCGCTTCGACAATCCGCACGCGATCAGCTTGTCCGCCCCGAGCCGGATGACCGGCTGCGGCGCGAGCTTCGGACACGCATCCTCGATGCGCGCCCACAGCGCCTGCGCGGAGGGCACCGAAATCTGCTGGCCGACGACCGAACGCGCGAGCGTGACGAACGGGTCGCCGCGCTTCACGAGATGCGCTGGGCCGAACTTCGGGATCAGCTTCTTCAGGATGCGGTCGCGCTTGACGAGATCGGCGCACGCCTTGTCCCAGTATGCGGGGCGCACGACACCATCGGCGCCGTCGATTGCCGCATCGGCAGCACGCACCTTGCGGGCCGCGTCGGCGGCCGCCATCGCGACCTCCGGCTGTGCCGCGTCCGCGCCCTTCCCGCGTGCGGGCTTCGCATGACCGTTGAGCGCGCCGTTCGGCACGGCGCGCGTCGCATCCGCCTTCGCCGCTGGCGCGCGCTTGGCCGCCGGACGCGCGGCGAGCGGAGTCGCGCGCCTGACCGGCGCTTTTCTGGCCGTTGCCATCTTGCCTCCTACCTGACGGATCGGTCAGTGGAACGCACCGCGCTCATACGCGACGCCATTCGGTCGATCCGCCCGGTTTGTCTTCAAGTGCGATGCCGGCGTCGAGCAGTTCCGCCCGAATCCGGTCCGCTTCGGCATAGTCCTTCGCTTGCTTCGCCGCGACACGCGCGGCGATCTTCGCTTCGATTTCGTCGGCTGCGAGCCCGCCTGCCTGCGCGGCACCCGTGCCCTGCTGCAGGAACGCGCGCGGTTCGCGGCCAAGCAGGCCCAGCAGGCCCGCCAGCTGTTTCAGTTGCCGCGCGAGCGATGCATCGCGCGTGCGGTTGACTTCGCCCGCCAGCTCGAACAGCGTCGCCACCGCGACCGGCGTGTTGATGTCGTCGTTCATCGCGGCCGCGAAACGCTGCGCATGCGGTTCGTTCCAGTCGAGCGCGAGCGCGTCGGGCTCGACATCCTTCAGCGCCGTATACAGGCGCGTGAGCGACGCGCGCGCATCGTCGAGATGCACGTCGCTGTAGTTGAGCGGCGACCGGTAATGCGTGCGCACGATGAAGAAGCGCATGACCTCGGCGTCGTAGCGCTCGAGCACTTCGCGGATCGTGAAGAAGTTGCCGAGCGATTTCGACATCTTCTCGTTGTCGACCTGCACGAAGCCGTTGTGCATCCAGTAATTGACGAACGTCTGGCCGGTCGCGCCTTCGCTCTGCGCGATCTCGTTCTCGTGGTGCGGGAATTGCAGGTCCTGGCCGCCGCCGTGGATGTCGAAATGCTCGCCGAGCAGCGTGCAGCCCATCGCGGAGCACTCGATGTGCCAGCCCGGCCGGCCCATCCCGTACTTCGATGCCCACGATGCGCCTTCCGGGTCGTCCGACTTCGCGCGCTTCCACAGCACGAAATCGAGCGGATCTTCCTTCGCATCGTTCGCGGCGACGCGCTCGCCCGCGCGCAGATCGTCGAGCGACTTGCCCGACAGCTTCCCGTAGTTCGCGAACTTGCGCACCGAATAATTGACGTCGCCGTCGGTCGCCTGGTACGCGTAGCCATTCGCCTCGAGCTGCTCGATCATCCCGAGCATCTGCGGAATGAACTGCGTCGCGCGCGGCTCGATGTCCGGCCGCTGGATGCCGAGCGCCGCCTCATCCTCGTGCATCGCGCCGATGAACCGGTCGGTCAACGACTTGATCGTCTCGCCGTTCTCGACCGCGCGGCGGATGATCTTGTCGTCGATGTCGGTGATGTTGCGCACGTACGTGACCCGATAGCCGATCGCACGCAGCCAGCGCTGGACGAGGTCGAACACGACCAGCATGCGCGCGTGGCCCACGTGACAATAGTCGTAGACGGTGATCCCGCATACGTACATCCGCACTTCGCCTGACTGGCGCGGCACGAAAACTTGCTTGTCACGCGCGAGCGTGTTGTAGATGCGCAGTGATTCCATAGAGATGAACCGTGAGCCGAAGGAAACCGCCCTGGCGAAGCTCGCCCAGCATGCGAAACGGACGGACCACCTGCCGCGGCACGACGCCGCGCGTCCTCGGTATCACATGGGGCGGTCAGGCTGCAAGCACAGCGGTGACGGCCACGAGAGGCAAAGAAAGACTATCTGCGGCTCGCCGGAACGCGCAGACGTTTTGTTAGAATGGGTCGGAGTATAACATTCCGATTTACGCCTATGAAACCTCATCGCGGCCGCGCGCCGAGCGCTGCGACCCTCGTTGCGACCGCCGTCATGGGCGTCGCACTGACGCTTTTCGCGGCTCCCGCGGCATACGCGCAAAAGGCCCCGGCCACCGCCGACGGCACGCCCGAAATCGACGGGTCGATCGCCGGCAAGCAGTGGAAACAGGCGCTCGCGCAACTCGACGCGCGCATCGCGTCGAATCCGCACGACGTGCAGGCGCAGTTCAAGCGCGGCACCGTGCTCGCCCGCCTGAACCGCGACGACGACGCGATCCAGCAGTTCGTCGCGATCACGCAGGCCTACCCCGAACTGCCCGAACCGTACAACAACCTCGCGGCGCTCTACGCGAAGCACGGCCGCTACGACGAGGCGCGCAGCGCGCTCGTCACCGCGACGCAATCGAACCCGAGCTACTCGCTCGCGTACGAGAACCTCGGCGACCTTTATCTGCGCCTCGCGGCCGAATCGTACAAGCGCGCGCAATCGCTCGGCCGCACGAGCGGCGCGACCGCCCAGCGCCTCGCCGACCTGCAGAAGATCGTGTCGCCGCCGAAGGCTGCGGCGAACGCACGCGCCGTCACGCCTGCGACGCGCGCGTACACCGATCGCGCCGCCGCGAACGTGAGCACCACCACGCTGCCGATGTCGCCGACGTTCCAGTTCAACGGTCCGTCCGGCGCGCTGACAGCGCCGTACGTCGCGCCGTCGCAGTAAGCGGCGCAACCTTTCTTCCCTCCCAATCTGAGGATCGCAATGAAACGTCTGTTGCTGGCGCTTGGCGGCGCCGCCCTTCTCGCGACCGCGCCCGCGTTCGCGCAATCGGCCACCGCGCACCCCGTCGTGCAGCTGAAGACCTCGCAGGGCGACATCCGCGTCGAGCTCTATCCGGAGAAGGCGCCGAAGACGGTCGCCAACTTCCTCGATTACGTGAAGGCCGGCCAGTACAACGGCACGATCTTCCATCGCGTGATCAAGGGCTTCATGATCCAGGGCGGCGGCTACAAGACCAACTTCGAGGAGAAGCCGACCCGCGCGCCGATCCCGCTGGAAAGCCGCAATGGTCTGAAGAACCTGACGGGCACGATCGCGATGGCGCGTACCAGCGATCCGAATTCGGCCACCGCGCAGTTCTTCATCAACACGGTCGACAACAGCGGCCTCGACTACCCGAACCCGGACGGCAACGGCTATGCGGTGTTCGGCAAGGTCGTGTCGGGCCTCGACGTCGTGAAGAAGATCGAAGGCGTGGCGACGACCTCGCGCGGCCCGATGCAGGACGTGCCGGCCCAGCCGGTCCTGATCGAATCGGCCAGCATCGTCTCGAAATAAGCACCTGCCGGCACGTCCGGCGCCACACGCGGCCGCGTCGCACGACCGGCCGCGTGCCATTTAAACCGCCTTACCGAAGGAATTCATCATGGTTGAACTGCACACGAACCACGGCGTGATCAAGCTCGAGCTGGACGCCGCCAAGGCACCGAAGACGGTCGAGAACTTCCTCAACTACGTGAAGAAGGGTCACTATGACGGCACGGTGTTCCACCGCGTGATCAACGGCTTCATGATTCAAGGCGGCGGCTTCGAGCCGGGCCTGAAGCAGAAGCCGACCGACGCGCCGATCGACAACGAAGCGAACAACGGCCTGAAGAACGACAACTACACGATCGCGATGGCGCGCACGAACGATCCGCACTCGGCGACCGCCCAGTTCTTCATCAACGTGAACGACAACGACTTCCTGAACCACTCGTCGCCGACGCCGCAGGGCTGGGGTTACGCCGTGTTCGGCAAGGTCGTCGAAGGCCAGGACGTGGTCGACAAGATCAAGGGCGTCAAGACGGGCAACGCGGGCTTCCACCAGGACGTCCCGACCGACGACGTCGTGATCGAAAAGGCCGTGGTGGTCTGACGCATAGTCCGTTACGGAGGCACTTCGATGTTGCAGGAGAGTCCGCCGCGAAGCGTCTCCGCGGGCGTGCCGGGCGAGCGCGAATACGCGCAAGCCGCACGCCCGTTCCTGTTTCTCTCCGATCTGCACCTGAGCGAGGCGATTCCGAAGACGGTCGCCGCGTTCGAGCATTTCGTGAAATACACGGCCGACAGCGCCGACTCGGTGTTCATCCTCGGCGACCTGTTCGAATACTGGATCGGCGACGACGTGCTCGACCACGATCCGTTCGCGGCGCGCATGGCCGCGCTGATGCATACGTTCTCGGAACGCGGGATCGCGCTCTACGTGATGCACGGCAATCGCGATTTCCTGCTCGGCCGGCGCTTCATGAAGGCGGCCGGCGCGATGCTGCTGCCCGATCCGGCGCTGATCACGTCGTTCGGCCAGCGCATCGTGCTCGCCCACGGCGACGCGCAATGCACGGCCGATCGCGGCTACCAGATATTTCGGCGGTTTGCCCGCAATGGCGTCGCGCAGGCGCTGTTTCTCGCGTGGCCGTTCCGCTGGCGCCGCGCGCTCGCGCAACGGATGCGCTCGAACAGCGAAGCGGGCCGGATGCGCCCCGCCTCGCCGCTCTACGACGTCACGCGCGAAGGCATCGCCGCGCTGTTCCGGAAGAGCCGCGCGAGCGTGATCATTCACGGCCACACGCATCGTCCCGCAAGCCACGCCGAACCGGGCGGGATTCGCTGGGTATTGCCCGACTGGGATCTCGACCACGGCATGCCGCGCGGCGGCTATCTGCGCGTCGACGCCGAAGGCATCCACGCGATGCCGCTCGACTGACGCGATCGGCGCTGCCGGCGGCCGCCGGCATGCGCCGCGTTACGACTGGCGCTCGAGCGCCTTGCCTTCCAGCACCGCCGACAGCCTGCGCAGGTCGAGACGCGCCGCGTCCGCGCCCTGCAGCGTTTCCAGATGCGTGCCGAGTTGCTCGAGCGCCGCGACGATCTCGTCCACGCGCCGGCTTTCCTTCGCCGCGTGGTCGATCAGGCCGTGAATCGCGAGCGACATCGGGTCGTCCGCGTTCGGCGTGATCCCGTACGCGCAGAACGCGGCGCGCTCGGGCTGCGGCTTCGATTGCGCCGGCATCACGATGCGCGCCGGATTGCCGACCGCGGTGCCGCCTGCAGGCACCGGCTTCACGACAACCGCGTTGGAACCGATCTTCGCACCCGCGCCGACCGTGAAACCGCCGAGCACCTTCGCGCCCGCGCCGACGATCACGCCGGCCTCGAGCGTCGGATGGCGCTTCGCGCCGCGCGTGAGCGACGTGCCGCCGAGCGTCACGCCCTGATAGATCGTGCAGTCGTCGCCGACGATCGCGGTTTCGCCGATCACGACACCCATCCCGTGATCGATGAACACGCGCCGGCCGATCGTCGCGCCCGGGTGAATCTCGATACCCGTCAGGAAGCGCCCGGCCTGCGACGCGAAGCGTGCGAGCCAGTAGCGCTTCGCGCGCCAGCACGCATGCGCGAAGCGATGCAGCACGAGCGCGTGCAGCCCCGGATAACAGGTCAGCACTTCCCAGGCACTGCGAGCGGCGGGATCCCGCTCGCGAATCGTCGCAACGTCTTCGCGCAGTCTAGTGAACATGATCTGGTCTGGGCTGGGGAAAAGGCCGGCGTGCCCCGCCGGCAAAGGCCGGCCGTTATCGCACCGGGTAATTTGCTTATGACGTCCGGCGATTGTAGGGCCACTCGCGCGCGGCCGCACGGCGTCGCGCGTTCACCCCGCCGGCGGCACGGGTATTCGTGCGGACCGCCCGTCGCGACGGATCGACGCAGCCTTCCGTTGGATCGGCGCGCATCAGGTCACCGACATCGAGCGGACGATGCAATGCGGCGTTCGCGGGCGGAGACGCAGCCGTGCAGCGCGCGAGCGCCCGGCAGCCGGCGTGCCGGGCCGCTTACGCGTCGCCGTCGGGCGTGCCGGATTTCAGCAGGATGTGCTTTGCGATGCCGCGCAAGATGTTGACTTCCTCGCGCTCGAGGCCGGTGCGTGCGAACAGGCGCCGCAGCCGCGGCATCAGCTTCTTCGGGTTGCGCGGATCGAGAAAATCGAGCGCGATCAGCGCGTTCTCGAGGTGCGCGTACATCCGCTCGATCTCGTCGCTCTGCGCGAGCGTGCCGGCTTCGGCCTGCGCTTGATGCGACGGCCCGCTCCCCTGCTCCAGGAGCGCGACGCGCAGTTCATACGCGAGCACCTGCACGGCCTGCGCGAGGTTCAGCGAACTGTAAGCCGGATTCGCCGGGATGTGCGCGAGCGCGCTGCACTGCTCGACGTGCTCGTTCGCGAGGCCCGTGCGCTCGTTGCCGAACACGAGCGCGATGTCGCCGGTGCCGACCTGCGCGCGCGCCTGTTCGGCGGCCGCGCGCGGCGCAAGGCGCGGCGGCCCGTATTCGCGCGCGCGGGCAGTCAGCGCGATCGACCACTGGACGCCGGACAGCGCGTCGCCGAGCGTGGGCACGACATGCGCGGACGCGAGGACGTCATCCGCGCCGCTCGCCATCGCGATCGCCTCGGGGTCGCTCTGCACGTGCGGCACGCGCGGCGCGACCAGTACGAGCCTGGAGAAACCCATCGTCTTCAGCGCGCGGGCGGCCGCCCCGACATTGCCGGGATGGCTCGGCTCGACGAGCACGAAGCGGGTGGACGTGAAGCCGCCGGACGGCGGCGGGGACGAGGCCGCGCCCGATTCGGACGGCGCGGCGGGGTTCTGCGGGGTTTCCACTACATACGACTCGGTTCATCAGAATGGCAGTATGGTATCGCCATCGCCCCGGCAAACCCACTCGTCCGGACGGCCAGTGGGGTTTCCCCGCATTCCGGCCACCTGAAACTCTCGAAAATCGGGTAAAATCATGCGTTTACGTGTCGCATTCCGTGCGACACGGGTCGTACCCTGCTCTTTGTCAATTCGCGTCTCATCTCGCCCGACACGTTTGCGCCGTTCCGGGCGGTGTGTTCCACTTCGTGGCGGCCCATGCCGCCGGCTACAGGATCCAGGCTCATGCATCCCATGCTCAACATCGCTGTCAAGGCTGCGCGCCGCGCCGGACAGATCATCAACCGTGCCTCGCTCGACCTCGACCTGATCGAGATCCGCAGGAAACAGCAGAACGACTTCGTCACCGAAGTGGACAAGGCCGCCGAAGAGGCGATCATCGAGACGCTGAAGACCGCCTACCCCGACCACGCGATCCTCGCGGAAGAATCGGGCGAATCCGAGAACGAATCCGAATTCAAGTGGATCATCGATCCGCTCGACGGCACGACCAACTTCATCCACGGCTTCCCGTACTACTGCGTGTCGATCGCGCTCGAGCACAAGGGTGTCGTCACGCAGGCCGTCGTCTACGATCCGAACAAGAACGACCTGTTCACGGCCACCCGCGGCCGCGGCGCGTACCTGAACGACCGCCGCATCCGCGTCGGCCGTCGCGACCGACTGGCGGACGCGCTGGTCGGCACCGGCTTCCCGTTCCGCGAGAAGGACGGCCTCGACGCATATGCGCGCCTGTTCACCGAAATGACGCAAGCCTGCACGGGGCTGCGCCGTCCGGGCGCGGCCGCGCTCGATCTCGCGAACGTCGCGGCCGGCCGTCTCGACGCGTTCTTCGAGCAGGGCATCAACGTGTGGGACATGGCGGCGGGCAGCCTGCTGATCACCGAAGCCGGCGGCCTCGTCGGCAACTACACGGGCGACGCCGACTTCCTGCATCGTCATGAGATCGTCGCGGCGAACCCGAAGATCTACGCGCAGATGATCCCGATCCTGAACCGCTACAGCCGCGTGCATCCGGCAGCGGAGTAAATCCGGGCCGCGCCCGCGCGGCGCGCCCGCGCGGCGCGGCTGACGCAGCACCCCTGCCGCCAGCGCGCCGCCCCGCCCGTCTCAACACCGCCACGACTTCGTGGCGACCGTATCCGAATACTCATGTTACGGCTAAGCGAACTTAAACTCCCGCTCGACCACCCCGAGAGCGCCCTCGAAGCCGCGATCCGCGCGCGCCTCGCGGAGCTTGGCGTGCCGGCAGACGGGCTCCTCCGTTACACGGTGTTCCGCCGTGCGCACGATGCGCGCAAGCGCGCCGACATCAAGCTCACGTATATCGTCGACGTCGAAGTCAAGGACGAAGCGGCCGTGCTTCCGCGACTCGCCGGCACGCCGCATTGCGGCGTGACGCCCGACATGGCGTACCACTTCGTCACGAAGGCGCCCGAGCACGCCGACTTCCTGCGCCCGGTCGTCATCGGCATGGGGCCGTGCGGCCTGTTTGCCGGCCTGATCCTCGCGCAGATGGGTTTCCGCCCCATCATCCTCGAGCGCGGCAAGGCCGTGCGCGAGCGCACCAAGGACACCTTCGGCCTGTGGCGCAAGAGCGTCCTCAATCCCGAGTCCAACGTGCAGTTCGGCGAAGGCGGCGCCGGGACGTTTTCCGACGGCAAGCTTTACAGCCAGATCAAGGATCCCCATCACTACGGCCGCAAGGTGCTCGACGAATTCGTCAAGGCCGGTGCACCGGAAGACATCCTGTACCTGAGCCGGCCGCACATCGGCACGTTCCGCCTCGTGAGCATGGTGGAAAAGATGCGCGCGACCATCCACGAACTGGGCGGTGAAGTGCGCTTCGAAACCCGGGTCGAGGACATCGAAATCGACCAGGGCAAGGTGCGCTCGCTGACGCTGTCGAATGGCGAAACGCTCCGGTGCGATCACGTGGTGCTGGCCGTGGGCCACAGCGCGCGCGACACGTTCCAGATGCTGCACGATCGCGGCGTGTATGTCGAAGCGAAACCGTTCTCGCTGGGCTTCCGGATAGAACATCCGCAGGGGCTGATCGATCGCAGCCGCTTCGGCAAGTTCGCCGGTCACAAGCAACTCGGCGCGGCCGACTACAAGGTCGTCCATCACTGCAGCAACGGCCGCGCGGTCTACAGCTTCTGCATGTGCCCCGGCGGCACGGTGGTCGCGGCGACCTCCGAGCCGGGCCGCGTGGTCACCAACGGCATGAGCCAGTATTCCCGCGCCGAGCGCAACGCGAATGCGGGCATCGTCGTCGGCATCACGCCGGACGACTATCCGGGCGGCCCGCTGGCGGGCATCGCGTTCCAGCGCAAATGGGAAGAACGCGCGTTCGAGCTCGGCGGCGGCGATTACAGCGCGCCCGGGCAGCTGGTCGGCGATTTCATCGCGGGCCGGCCGTCGACGTCGCTCGGCTCCGTGGTGCCGTCGTACAAACCGGGCGTGCGCCCGACCGATCTCAGCACCGCGCTGCCCGACTACGTGATCGAAGCCATTCGTGAAGCGCTGCCGCAGATCGACAAGAAGATCGCCGGCTTCGCGATGCACGACGCGGTGCTCACCGGCGTGGAGACGCGCACGTCGTCCCCGATCCGGATCCGGCGCAAGGACGATTACCAGAGCGTGAACGTCGAAGGGCTGTATCCGGCCGGCGAAGGCGCCGGGTATGCGGGCGGCATCTATTCGGCAGCGATCGACGGTATCGAAGTCGCGCAGGCGGTGGCGCTCGATCTGATGTCGGCGCACACGTCCTGATATTGCAGGACGGACTCGGCGCACGTACGTCCGTGCGCCGAGTGAAGCCGGCATTTTCAATGCCTGCCCGGGGCGAGTTCGAATCGCCGCGTCGGACCGACGGTCTCGGATATCGGTCGCCGACCTTTGCGATGCGCCGCGGCCATTCAGAGGCCGATGTGCCGGACACGACCGGCGCCGGGCCAAATTTCGCTTTGGTATACTTCGCGGCCGAGCCCTCTACGTTTCCCCGCATCCATGGCCGCCGCACAGTCGGACAACGCGTCATCTGATTTCATGCCGGCTGACCTCAGGCAAAGCGTGGTCACGCAAACCTTGCCGCATTCCCAGGTCGGCATCAGCCGACTGAAGACATCTCGTAGAAATATTGGCCGAACTGCGCCATATGAACTCGAAGACGCCGATCTCATCGTGCTGCAATTGCGCGCGTTCGGCGAACAGGAATTGTGGCTTGACGGACGTGTTGCGCGTTTCGTCCCCTACGACGTGGGGACCGTCACGATTCATGACCTCGATCGCAGATGGGTTTCCGATCTCAAGGGAGCGTTCGACTGCATCCATTTTCACCTCCCTCGCCGAACGCTGGAGGAGACAGTCGATGAAATCGGCGGCAGACAGCGACCACAGCTTTACTTGCCGCCGCACTTGAGTGCGACGGATCCGATCATCCATCGCCTGGGCCAGGCTCTGCTCCCCGCTTTAGCGCGGCCCGAGCATGCGTCTCAGCTCTTTATCGACCATGTCGCGCTCGCCTTCCAGGCGCATGTCGCGCGCCTGTATGGCGGCGTCAGCGAGCGCCGGGAGAAGTCGACCTGCAAACTCACGGCGTGGCAGGAGCGAATGGCGAAAGGACTTCTTCTCGAACACCTTACCGGGAACATCTCGATTGCCGACGTGGCGAGAGCATGCGGCCTGTCTCGCGGCCATTTCGTCAAAGCCTTTCATCAGACCACCGGGTTACCGCCCCATCGCTGGCTGATCAACCAGCGTATCGAGCGAGCGATGATGTACATGCGCACGTCGTCCATGCCCCTGCAAATGATCTCGGACGCATGCGGCTTCGCCGACCAGAGCCACTTCACGAGAACATTCACGCGCGTCACCGGCGTGACGCCGCGTCGTTGGCGCACGGACAACGCTTGAGGATCGCAGGAGCGACGCCCCGCTTTCGCAAGCAGGTATTTCCTTGTTCTCCGGCATGATTCGACAAGTCCTGGCGCACGACGCTACGCCAAGACCTGCGCCCGGCCGATGGCTCGTCACTGTGCAGGTCGATCGCTTCGCGTGACCAGATTTCCCTTTAGCGCCGCGCTCATCGGCATGTCGAGATTCGCGCCGCGTGGCGGAATCGGCGATTCAAACCACTTTGCGTACAGGCGAGTGAATTCGCCGCTCTTCATGAGCCGAGTGAGCGTGCCGTCGACGAGTCGCTTGAACGCCGGATCGTCTTTGCGCACCATGCATGCGTACGGCTCCACCTGCAGCGCGTCTCCCGCCACGGCCCACGCACTCGGGTCGTCCGCGTTGGCCCTGAGCCCGTAAAGCAGCACGTCATCGAGGGCGAGCGCTGCCGCTTTGTCGTCCGCGACGATTTTTAGTGCGTCGGCGTAGTCCCTTGTCAGCACGACTTCGGCATCGATGTGCTGCGCTTCGAGCTGGCGCCGCAGCGTTTTTTCGTTCGTACTCCCGCCGACTGTCGCGACGGCCTTATGCGCGAGGTCGGCATAGTCGCCAATGCCCGACGCTCGTTTGGCCATCAGCCGCGTGCCGGCATAAAAGTAATTGATCGAAAACGCGACGTCCTTGCCACGCGCCGACGTGTTGGTCGTCGACCCGCACTCCAGATCGTAGGTGCCATTGACGAGCAGCGGAATTCGATTTTGACCGGTGACCGGCACATAAGCGACCTTCAGATCCGGTCTGCGAAGTGCCTTGCGAACGTCGTCGACGATTGCTTCCGTTACGTCCATCGAAAAACCGACGGCTTTATGCGGTGTCAGCAGATAGCTGAACGGCACGGCGGCTTCCCTGTACGAAACGACGATTTGATTGGACCGGGAGATTTTGTCCAACGTCTGCGCATTGGCAGTCATCGACACGGCGTACCCCGCGAATAACGCGGCGAGCATGGCAAATGATGGGGATCTCATGATGCCTCTTTCACGACGTTTTCTCTGCAGAAGCTCGATTTGCCGAGCCGTCTCCGTCAGTAGCGGACCGCACGTCGTATCCCTTGCCGCGCGTCCATCGATTCCGACGTGAATTCACTTTAAGCGGAGTCGATCGCCCCCGATTGATTCAGGTCAACAGCGCGGCCGTCTTGGAACGAGTGCCCGGAGAGGGTTTCAGCACGACGCTGCAAGTCCTATCGAGATCCGGTTGGCCGACAGGCCGCCTGCCCGCCTTGGCTGATTCATCAGCGTCATGCCGGCAAGACAAACACCGGCGCCATCCCTTGGGACCATCCGAGCGGCCAGGAATCGATGCCGGACACGGAGCCGTATCGCGCGATCTGCTGGCCTATCGGCCAACTTCGACCGAATTCGTCGAAGCCACTGGTAAACTCGGGGCAACTCAAGCAACAAATTCATGCCGGATCTATGACCACGCTGTCGCCCGAGGCCTTTGCAGGCCACACTCCGATGATGCAGCAGTACCTGCGCATCAAGGCCGATCACCCCGACACGCTCGTCTTTTACCGGATGGGCGACTTCTACGAGCTGTTCTTCGAGGATGCGGAGAAAGCGGCGCGTCTGCTCGATCTGACCCTGACGCAACGCGGCGCATCGGCCGGCACGCCGATCAAGATGGCCGGCGTCCCGCATCACGCGGTCGAACAGTATCTGGCGAAGCTCGTGAAGATGGGCGAATCGGTCGCGATCTGCGAGCAGATCGGCGACCCCGCGACGTCGAAGGGGCCGGTCGAACGCAAGGTCGTGCGCGTCGTCACGCCCGGCACGCTGACCGACGCGGCGCTGCTGTCCGACAAGAACGACGTCTACCTGCTCGCGATGTGCACGGGGCACAACAAGCGTGGCGTGGCGGTCAACATCGGCCTCGCGTGGCTGAACCTCGCAAGCGGCGCGCTAAGGCTCGCCGAAATCGAACCCGAGCAGCTCGGTGCCGCGCTCGAACGCATCCGGCCGGCCGAGATCCTCACGGCGGACGGCGCGACCGACGCCGTGCCCGCCGGCGCCGGCGCGATCAAGCGCGTGCCGGCATGGCACTTCGATATCGCGTCGGGCACGCAGCGCCTGTGCGACCAGCTCGACGTCGCGGGCCTCGACGGCTTCGGCGCGCATTCGCTGACGAGCGCATGCGGCGCTGCCGGTGCACTGCTGCTGTATGCGGCCGCCACACAGGGGCAGCAACTGCGTCACGTGCGCAGTCTGAAGGTCGAGAACGAAACCGAATACATCGGGCTCGATCCGGCAACGCGCCGCAACCTCGAACTGACCGAAACGCTGCGCGGCACCGAATCGCCGACGCTGTACTCGCTGCTCGACACCTGCTGCACGACGATGGGCAGCCGACTGCTGCGCCACTGGCTGCATCACCCGCCGCGCGCGTCCGTCGCCGCGCAGTCACGCCAGCAAGCGATCGGCGCGCTGCTCGAGGCGCCCGTGAACGCGAGCCTCGACGCGCTGCGAACCGCCCTGCGTCAGATCGCCGACGTCGAACGGATCACCGGGCGTCTCGCGCTGCTGTCCGCACGCCCGCGCGATCTGTCGAGCCTGCGCGACACGTTCGCGGCGCTGCCCGCGCTGCGCGAACGCATCAGCGCGATCGTCGCGAACGCGGATGCGCTCGCGCGCGTCGATGCGGCGCTCGCGCCGCCCGCCGAATGTCTCGACCTGCTGACGAGCGCGATCGCCCCCGAGCCTGCCGCGATGGTGCGCGACGGCGGCGTGATCGCGCGCGGCTACGATGCGGAGCTTGACGAGCTGCGCGACATCTCCGAGAACTGCGGGCAGTTCCTGATCGATCTCGAGGCGCGCGAGCGTACCCGCACGGGCATCGCGAACCTGCGCGTCGAATACAACAAGGTGCACGGCTTCTACATCGAGGTCACGCGCGGCCAGACCGACAAGGTGCCGGACGACTATCGCCGCCGCCAGACGCTGAAGAACGCCGAGCGCTACATCACGCCCGAGCTGAAGACTTTCGAGGACAAGGCGCTGTCCGCGCAGGAACGCGCGCTGGCCCGCGAGCGCGCGCTGTACGACGGCGTGCTGCAGGCACTGCTGCCGTTCATTGCCGAGTGTCAGCGCGTCGCGTCGGCGCTCGCGGAGCTCGACGTGCTCGCCGCGTTCGCCGAGCGCGCCCGCACGCTCGACTGGGTTGCGCCCGCCTTCACCGACGAAATCGGCATCGAGATCGAACAGGGGCGTCACCCCGTCGTCGAAGCGCAGGTCGAGCAGTTCATTGCGAACGACTGCCGATTCGGCGCCGAGCGCAAACTGCTGCTGATCACCGGCCCGAACATGGGCGGTAAGTCGACCTTCATGCGGCAGACGGCGCTGATCGCGCTGATGGCGTACGTCGGCAGCTACGTGCCGGCGAAGTCGGCCTGCTTCGGCCCGATCGACCGGATCTTCACGCGGATCGGCGCGGCCGACGACCTCGCCGGCGGCCGCTCGACCTTCATGGTCGAGATGACCGAAGCGGCTGCGATCCTGAACGACGCGACACCGCAGAGCCTCGTGCTGATGGACGAAATCGGCCGCGGCACGTCGACGTTCGACGGCCTCGCTCTCGCATGGGCCATCGCGCGCCATCTGCTGGCGCAAAACGGCTGCTACACGCTGTTCGCGACGCATTACTTCGAGTTGACGCAACTGCCCGCGGAATTCCCGCAAGCGGCCAATGTCCATCTGTCAGCCGTCGAGCACGGTCACGGCATCGTATTCCTGCATGCGGTCAACGAAGGCCCGGCGAACCAGAGCTACGGGCTGCAGGTTGCGCAACTCGCGGGCGTGCCGGCACCGGTGATCCGCGCCGCGCGCAAGCATCTCGCATATCTCGAACAGCAGTCGGCCACGCAGCATACGCCGCAGCTCGACCTGTTCAGCGCGCCGCCCGCCGCGGCCGACGAACTCGAATGCGCGGATGCGCCCGCGCCGTCCGACACTTCGCATCCGGCACTCGAAAGGCTGCGCGACATCGATCCCGACGACCTCAAGCCGCGCGACGCGCTCGACCTGCTGTACGAACTGCGCACGCTCGTCCGCTCGCACGATGCCGACGGGCACGCATAAACGCACCCCGTCGGGCTGGCCGGCCCGGGCCACCGCTGCACTGGTCGCGGCGATGCTCGCGCTGGCGCAGGCCGGCGCGCTGGCCACGCCGCCCAAACGAGCCGCCGCCCCCTATTCGTTCGCGGTCGTGTCGGGCGTCATCGACGCACCGGCCGACGAACCTGCCGCACAGCGACTATTCGAATCGATCGCGCGCGAACGCAATCTGGCCTTCGTCGTCTATGCAGGCAACATCAAGGGGGCGAAGGAAGCGTGCCGCGATTCGCTGTATACGCAGCGCGGCGCGATCCTGGATGCATCGCGCGTGCCGCTCGTGTTCATTCCCGGTCACGACGACTGGGTGACGTGCAACACGGCGGCAGGCGGCAGCTACGACCCGGTCGAACGCCTGGACTTCCTGCGTCAGACGCTGCTGGCCGACGCGGCGCAGCCCGACCCCGGCGCGCTGCAGATCACGCGCGAAAGCGAAGTCGCCCGCTTCCGGCCCTATCGTGAAAACGCGCGCTGGCTGCATGACGACGTCGTCTACGTCACGCTGAACGCACCGGCGCCGAACAATCACTATCTGACGGCCGGCGGGCGCAACGGCGAATTCGAGGACCGCATCATCGCGAATGGCTTCTGGATCGACCACGCGGCCGAATATGCGAAGCGGCGCGAAGCGCGCGCGATGGTGGTGATGTTCGAAGGCGATCCGCAGTTCGATCGCTATGAGCGTGCCGAACGCTTTGCGT
Organism: Burkholderia sp. RF7-non_BP4; assembly: GCF_001521935.1. Lineage (NCBI taxonomy): Bacteria > Pseudomonadati > Pseudomonadota > Betaproteobacteria > Burkholderiales > Burkholderiaceae > Burkholderia > Burkholderia sp. RF7-non_BP4. Next base: position 39,198 of record NZ_LOTA01000094.1, read on the forward strand.
GGTTGCGTTTCAACCGGCCGCGCGTCCGCGACGGCTTTCGTGAACTGAAACGAACGCTGGTGAAGGCGGCAGCGACATTCCGCGGCCCGATCCTGGTGATGCACGCGAGCGGCGAGCCGCTTGCGAACGGCTTCCTGATCGATCGCCCGCTGCATGCGGACGACGGCGTGCTGGTGGGAAATGTGACGCGTGTCGCGATCGGACCGCGTCATCCGGCGAATCAGTGGGTGAAGGTCAACGTGTCGCCGGCGCGGCAGACCATCTTCAACGTGAGCGTCCAGGACGTCCCGAAGAATCTGCCGATTCCGCCCGCGCTGCCGGCCGTGCCGCGCGACGAGGTCCCGCTGCCGCAGATGCCGGAAATCCCGGCCTTGCCGGCATTGCCCGACTCGTCGTCGGTCGCGCCGCCGCTGCAGGGCGACGGCACGACTCCGGGCGGCGCTTCGTGGCCCGCGCCGCCCCCTGCTTCAGGGCCGGCGCCGGGCCTGCCCGCCAGCTCAGTGCAGGGTACGCCCTGACGGCGCTTCGCCGTCCTCGTCTTCGTCCTCGTCGACGATTTCGAGGCCTTCCGCGCCATGCGCGTGCTCATGCTCGATCTCGTCCTCGGTCGCTTCGCGAACGTCCTTGACCGTCAGCGCGAAACGCAGCGCCATGCCCGCGAGCGGATGGTTGCCGTCGAGCACGACCTTGTCCTCGGCGATGTCGGTGACCGTGTAGATCAGCGAATCCACTTCCTCGTCGCCGTCTTCCGGCGTGCCTTCGAACTGCATGCCCACTTCGATCGGCTCGGGAAAACGATCGCGCGGCTCGATCTTCACGAGTTCGGGATCGTAGTCGCCGAACGCGTCCTGCGGCTCGAGCTGAATCTGCGCCTGGTAACCAGGCTCCTGGCCGTCGAGCTGTTCCTCGATCTTGGGGAACGTGCCATCATAGCCGCCGTGCAGATAAACCATCGGCTCGTCGCTTTCCTCGATCAGATTGCCTTGCGCATCCGACAGCTTGTAAGTGACCGACACGACGGTGTTTTTTGCGATTTTCATCCAATTCTCCCAAATACAAGTCTCATTATACGATGCGCAACCGGTCTCAAGCCGAACCGCGGGATACCGCTGCCGCCCCGCTCGGCGCGCCGCCTTCCGATCTTCCCACGCCGCTGCTCGGCGGCCTCTCGCCGGCGCAATTCATGCGCCGCTACTGGCAGAAGAAGCCGCTGCTGATCCGTCAGGCGATCCCCGGCGTGAAGCCGCCGGTCACGCGCGACGCCCTGTTCGAGCTCGCAGCCGACTATGACGCCGAATCGCGACTGATCACCCATTTTCGTAACAAGTGGCAACTGGCCCACGGTCCGTTCGAGCCGGGCGCGCTGCCTGCCGTTTCGCGCAAGTCCTGGTCCTTGCTCGTGCAGGGGCTCGACCTGCACGTCGACGCGGCGCGCGCGCTGCTCGACCGCTTCCGCTTCATCCCGGACGCGCGCCTCGACGACCTGATGATTTCGTACGCGACCGACGGCGGCGGCGTCGGCCCGCACTTCGACTCGTACGACGTATTTCTGCTGCAGGTCGAGGGCCGGCGCCGCTGGCGCATCGGTGCGCAGAAGGACCTGTCGCTGCAGCCGGACGTCCCGCTGAAGATCCTCGAGCATTTCGAGCCGAGCGACGAGTGGGTGCTGGAGCCGGGCGACATGCTGTACCTGCCGCCGCACATCGCGCACGACGGCGTGGCCGAAGGCGAATGCATGACGTGCTCGATCGGCTTTCGGGCGCCGTCCGCCGGGGAGCTGGGCGCGCAATTCCTGTACTACCTCGCGGAACGCGGCGGCCTGCGGGACGAGCGTGGCGACGCGCTTTACCGCGACCCGAAGCAGCCGGCAGTCGACATCCCTGCGCAACTGCCGCCGGCGATGGTCGATCGCGTCGCCGAGATCGTCGATGCGATCCGCTGGCGCAAGCGCGACGTCGCCGAATTCCTCGGTTGCTACCTGAGCGAACCGAAATCAAACGTCGTATTCGAGCCGCCGGCGCGTCCGCTGTCGGAGGCCGCGTTCGTCGCACAGGCGTCGCGCCGGGGCGTGTATCTCGACAGACGGGCCGCATTGATGTATAACGCGCGCTCGTACTTCATTAATGGCGAGGAAGAACCGCTCGAGCAGGCCGGCGAATGGCTGCCCGAACTGGCCAATCTGCGCCACATGGAGGCGAAACGGTTTGTAACACTATCCCGGGTTCCCTCAATGACAGCCTTGCTGCACGAGTGGTATTGTGCGGGCTGGATACGGGTCGGAAACCGGATTTAGTGAGCCTCCCCGTATGCCCGTGCAGATCAAATTCTGTATGGGAAAGACAACGTATTGACCCCGCATTTGTCGACGGTCGATAGGAAAGTGCATATAATTTCCGCCCAAGCCGTAGGGAAGATTCACGCTCTAGAAGTGCGTCTCCACCAGCGGCCCAGGTCGGTGTTGGAGCACATTACCGGTATTGTTTCGCGCTGTTGCTTACCTTTAACCATAAAAGGACGTGATCATGAAGAAATCCCTCCTCGTAGCTTCCCTGTTGGCTGCTGTTGCACTGGCTGCTTGCAACAAGAGCGCTGATCAAGCTGCTTCGTCGGCTGCTAGCGACGCATCGGCTGCTGCTTCGTCGGCTGCTTCGGCAGTTGCTGGTGCTGCGAGCGACGCTTCGGCTGCTGCTTCGTCGGCGACGGCTGCTGCGAGCGACGCAGCTGCTGCTGTGGCGTCGGCTGCTTCGGCAGCGACGGCTGCTCCGGCTTCGGGCGCAAGCCAGTAAGCCTCAGCATCAGCTGAAAAAAAACCGGCCTTCGGGCCGGTTTTTTTACGTCTGTCGGTTACGCGCATCATTTCCGGCAGCCAGGCCGGCCAGGAGCCGTCCTGTACGCCCTACCTGCACCCGCTCAGCCGAGCGTCAGCCAGTCGAAGCCCGCGTCCTGCGTGGCCACGACGACTTCCTCCCCGTCCGTTCCCAGCACGCCGGCCAATGCTTGGCGGGCCAGCTCGGGCCGGTTGTTCTGCTGGCTCAGGTGCGCCGCGACCAAGTGCTGGAGGCGGCTGCGTTCGAGCGATGCGAGGATGCCCGCGGCGGCGTCGTTGCTCAGGTGGCCGTGATTGCCGCCGATCCGCGCCTTCAGCGACTGCGGATAGCGGCTCCCGGCGAGCATCTCGGTATCGTGGTTGGATTCGAGCACCAGCGCGTCACAACCGCTCAGAACGGCCGTGATATGCGGTGTGGCCATTCCGACGTCGGTCAGCACGCCGAGTCGGCTGCAACCGTCCATGAAGACGAACTGGAGCGGTTCCCGCGCGTCATGGGGCACCGTATAGGGCATCACGGCCAGATCGCGAATCGCGGCCGTCTCGTCACCCCACAATACGTGGAGATCGACATCGGCTTCGTCCGCGCCCACCGCGCGTGCCGTGCCCCAGCTCATGTAGAGCGGCAGCGACCCGCGCCGCGCGAGCGTCAGCGCGCTGCCAACGTGGTCGCTGTGTTCGTGGGTGATGAGGATCGCATCGAGATCGTCGATGGCGAGATTCAGGCGGCCGAGGCGGCGCTCGACCTCCTTCGCTGAAAAACCGCAGTCGAGCAGCACGCGGGTGGTCGTCGTGCCGCTCGAGACCTCGACGACCAGCGCGTTGCCTTCGCTGCCGCTACCGAGGCTGGCGAAGCGCACGCGATCAGTTCAACTGGGCGTGCAGCAGCGAAATGATCCGCTGCGCGTCCGACGAGTTGTCGACCTTGCCGTTCGCGTCGACCACCGCGACCTGCGTGCCGCCACTGCCCTGCGCGCGCACGTTGACCAGGTATTCCTTGCCCGGCTTGGCCGCCGACGGGCCGCCGTAGAACAGCTTGCCGAACAGCCCGTCGCGCTTGAGCTCTTCCATCGTATTCGCATAACGGACCGTGTACACGCCCTTCTCGCGGTCGCGATTGTCGACCGCGAAGTTGGTACGGTCGAGCGCGAGACCGACGCGCAGCCATGCACGGTCGAACGATTCCGCCAGCTGCAGCGTCGCGGCACCGCTGCTCGTATCGCTGACCTGCGCCGGCGCCGTCGCGGGACGCGCATCGGTCAGCAGTTGCTTCGCCTGCGCGTCGCTCAGGCCGAACTTCTGCATGAGCTTCGACAGGAACACGGCCTCGAGCACCGGATTGCGCGGACGCTCTTCCCAGCGCGACGACGTGCCGCCCTGCGGGCCGACCATCATTTCCTCCATCGCGCTGTGCGTGATCGAGATGTCGGTGTTGCCGTCCGGCGTGCGGTTCACGAGCGTGCGGAAACGGTCGCGCGTGCCCGACGAGTAAGCGAAGTCGATGACCTTGCCGATCGTGCGACGGAACCAGTCGTCGGGAATGTTCGCGCGGTTCTCGGCCCAGTCGGTGGCCATGATGCCGGTCGACGGTGCGTCGGTCTTCAGCGAGAAGCCGTTCTCCTGCCAGAATTCCTTCAGGATCGGCCACAGCTGCTCGGGCGTGCGCCCGTCCACGACGAGCCAGCGGCGGTCGCCGTCGCGCTCGATATGCATGCCGAGCGGATCCTGCGCGCTCGGGACACCGTCGGTCGCGTTGCCGGCGGCGGTCGTCGCCCGCGGCGGCAGCGTGCCGAGACCGGCGTTGCTCGGCGGCGCGACGAACTGCTGGGTCGTCGGCACCGGCTTCAGGTCGCTCGGCACCGCGAGCGGCGGCGCCGAACCCGTGTTCTTGTAGTTGACCCGGTCAGGAGCCAGATAATCGTTCAGCGTATCGCAGCCGGCGAGCGCGCCCAGCGCCAGCGCCACCACCGAAACCTGGATGGCGCGAGAGGAAAAGGCGAAACGTTTCATGAAATCCTTCGTCTTGCTAGAACGCTCGTCAGGAGCGGCGCCGGACGGAGCCGGCCGGTGCGGGTTGATGAGGGGTCGAGCCGGCGGCCGCAGGACACGGCCGCCTGAGCATCAGAGGACGCCGGCCTCGACGAGGGCCGAACGCACGACATCGTGACAGCGCTCGTCGAGCGGCGTGAGCGGCAGGCGGATGCCGCCCTGCATCTTGCCCATTGCCTGCAGCGCCCACTTCACCGGAATCGGGTTCGCCTCGACGAACAGATTCTTGTGCAGCGACAGGAGCTTCATGTGCAGCTCGCGCGCCGTTGCGACGTCGCCGGCCAGCGCCGCGCGGCACAGGTCGCTCATCGCGCGCGGCGCGACGTTCGCCGTCACCGAAATGTTGCCGTGGCCGCCGAGCAGCATCAACGCGATCGCGGTCGGATCGTCGCCGCTGTAGATCGCGAAATGCTTCGGAGCGGCCTTGATCAGGTGCGCGGCGCGATCGATGTTGCCGGTCGCGTCCTTCACGCCGATGATGCCCGGCACCTGCGCGAGGCGCAGCGTCGTCTCGTGCGCCATGTCCGCGACCGTCCGGCCGGGCACGTTGTAGAGGATCACCGGCAGGTCGACCGCTTCGGCGATCGTCTTGAAGTGCCGGTACATCCCTTCCTGCGTGGGCTTGTTGTAGTACGGCACGACCTGCAGCGTCGCGTCGGCGCCGACGGCCTTCGCATGCTTCGTCAGTTCGATCGCCTCGGCGGTCGAATTGCCGCCCGCGCCCGCGATGATCGGGATGCGCTTCGCCGCATGCTCGACCGCCGTGCGGATCATCAGGATGTGCTCTTCGACGTTGAGCGTTGCCGACTCGCCGCTTGTGCCGACCACGACGAGTGCGTCGGTGCCTTCCGCGATGTGCCAGTCGATCAGTTTGCGAAACGCCGGCAGGTCGAGACTGCCGTCTTCGAGCATCGGGGTGACGATCGCGGGGATGCTGCCGCGGATTTGAATGCCGTCTTGGGTGCCGTTAGCCATGAAACGCGATTGATTGATGTACCGGTAAACGTTGAGATTGTAGCGGATTAGCCGGGCAGTTCGTAACGTGGAATTCCCGCCCCCGCCGTCGGGGTCGCGCCCTCGCGTACCGCGCAGACGCGCTGCACGAACGCCTCGCGCGGCGCGGCGACGAATCCGTCCTCGTACGCGACCACCCGCAGGCGGCCGCGCACCGCGTCCAGCAGCTCGCCCGGGGCGAGCAGGAACGCGGGATTGGACGGCTTGCCGACCGTTTCGTTTCCTTGCGCGAAGGTTTCGTAGATCAGCACGCCACCCGGCGCCACCGCATCGAGCAGTTGGGGCCAGAGCGGGCGATGCAGATAATGGGTGACGATCACTGCCGCGAACGACGCGCCGGCCGGCAGCGGCCAGGGCGCGCCTTCGAGATCGGCGTCGCGCACATCGACGCCGGCAATCGCGCGCAATGCGGCCAGCGCGGCCGGATCGCGGTCGAGCGCGACGACCGGATGCCCTTGCGACGCAAACCAGCGTGCATGGCGGCCGCCGCCCGCGGCGACGTCGAGCACCGCGCCGCCCGCCGGGACGAGCCGCGACCAGCGGGCGACCCAGCGCGACGGTTCGGTCTGGGCGACGTGGCCGCCCGCGGCGGCAATGACAGGTTCGCGCATGCCGTCAGGTCAGGTGTACGACAGGCCCATCGCCTCGCGCACGTCGCGCATCGTCTCGACCGCGTGCTTGCGCGCCTTGTCGCAGCCGTCCGCGACGATCGCACGCAGCAGCGACGGATCGTCCATGTACTTCTGTGCGCGCTCGAGCATCGGCTGCTGTTCGCTCAGGATCCCTTCGACGACCGGCTGCTTGCAGTCGAGGCAGCCGATGCCCGCCGAGCGGCAGCCGCTCTGCACCCACTGGTGCGTCGTTTCGTCCGTATAGACCTGATGCAGCTGCCACACCGGGCACTTGTCCGGATCGCCCGGATCGGTGCGGCGCACGCGCGCCGGATCGGTCGGCATCGTGCGCACCTTCTTCGTGATCGTCTCCGCATCCTCGCGCAGGCCGATCGTATTGCCGTACGACTTCGACATCTTCTGGCCGTCGAGGCCCGGCATCCGGGACGCTTCGGTCAACATCGCCTGCGGCTCGACCAGGATGATCTTGCGCGCGCCTTCGAGATAGCCGAACAGGCGCTCGCGGTCGCTCATCGACAGGCTCTGCGATTCCTGCAGCATCGCGCGCGCCTGTTCGAGCGCCTCGTCGTCACCTTCCTGCTGATACGCGTTGCGCAGCTCGTGATAAAGCTTCGCGCGCTTGCCGCCGAGCTTCTTCGCGGCTTCGAGCGCCTTCTCCTCGAAGCCCGGCTCGCGGCCGTACAGGTAGTTGAAGCGGCGCGCGATCTCGCGCGTCATCTCGACGTGCGGCACCTGGTCCTCGCCGACCGGCACGAGCGAGCCGCGATACAGCAGGATGTCGGCCGCCATCAGCACCGGGTAGCCGAGGAAGCCGTAGGTCGACAGGTCCTTGTCCTTCAGCTTCTCCATCTGCTCCTTGTAGGTCGGCACGCGTTCGAGCCAGCCGAGCGGCGTGCTCATGCCGAGCAGCAGCGCGAGCTCCGCATGCTCGGGCACCTTGCTCTGGATGAACAGCGTCGCCTGCGCCGGATCGATGCCGGACGCGAGCCAGTCGATCAGCACGTCCCACACGTTCTTCTCGATGACCTCGGGTGTTTCGTAGTGCGTCGTCAGCGCATGCCAGTCGACCACGCAGAAGAAGCACGGGTACTCGGACTGCAGCTTCACCCAGTTTTTCAGCACGCCGTGGTAGTGGCCGAGGTGCAGCGACCCGGTGGGTCGCATGCCGGAGAAAATACGATCTGGGAACATGATTGTCGTTAGAAAAGCGAGGCGAAGGGAGACAGGATGGCGCTCAGCACGCCGGCCGCGGCGTTCACGAGCGGACGCAGCCAGAAGTTCGTCAGCACGCCCGTCATGACCAGCACGAGGACGATGAGGAAACCATACGGCTCGATGCGCGACAGCGCGATCGATTGCTTCGGCGGCAGCAGCGCCGCCAGGATGCGGCCGCCGTCGAGCGGCGGCAGCGGAAACAGGTTCAGCACGCCGAGCACCAGGTTCGCGCTGACGCCTGCGTAGGCCATCCGCGTGAAGAACGGCTCGTCGATGCCGGCAGCGGGCAGCACGATGGTCAGCACGCCCCAGATCAGTGCCTGCACGAAGTTGCAGGCCGGGCCCGCCAGCGACACCCACAGGCTGCCCCAGCGCGGATCGCGCAAGTTGCCGAACGACACCGGCACCGGCTTCGCATAGCCGAACAGGAAAGCGCCGCCCGTCAGGAAATACATCGCGAGCGGGATCGCGATCGTGCCGATCGGATCGATGTGGCGCATCGGGTTGAACGACACGCGCCCCATCATGTAGGCGGTGTTGTCGCCGAGCAGGCGTGCGGCATAGCCGTGCGCGGCCTCGTGCAGCGTGATCGCGAAGATCACGGGCAGCGCGTAGACGGCGATGGTCTGTATCAGGGAAGCGTCCATATCGCGTTATTGTAACAAGCGCACTCGCGCAAAAATGAAAGGCGCTTACGCGGCCGAAAGCCCGAACGGTTCGAGCGCGCCGCGCCCCGCGCGCACGAGTTGCGGCTCGTCGCCCGTCAGGTCGATCACCGTCGACGGCTCGCGCGGACACGCGCCGCCGTCGATCACGAGATCGACCTGCTTCTCGAGCCGCGCGCGGATGTCGTCGGGATCGTTGAGCGGCTCGTCGTCCGGCGGCAGGATCAGCGTCGTGCCGAGCAGCGGCTGGCCGAGCGACTCGAGCAGCGCGAGCGTGATCGCGTGGTCGGGCACGCGCAGCCCGATCGTCTTGCGCGACGGGTGCGACAGCCGGCGCGGCACTTCCTTCGTCGCCTGCAGGATGAACACGTACGGGCCCGGCGTCACCGACTTGATCTGCCGGTACTGACGGTTGTCCACCATCGCGAAGTTCGCCAGTTCCGACAGGTCGCGCACGAGCAGCGAAAGATGCTGCTTCTCGTCGAGGCCACGGATGCGACGCACGCGCTCGACCGCGTCCTTGTCGTCGAGGTGGCACGCGAGCGCGTAGCTCGAATCGGTCGGCATCGCGATCACGCCGCCCTTGCTGACGATGTCCGCGGCCTGCTTGATCAGGCGCGGCTGCGGATTATCCGGATGAATCCTGAAGAACTGGGACATGGGGACACGTAAAGAGGGAGAAGTCGGATGCGCGCCTGGGCGGCAGCGCCGGCGGCAAGCGGCCGCGGTACGTCAGAGCCAGCGCTCCCAGAGCGGTTTCAGGTCGGGCGGCAATGGCGGCAGGCTACCGAGCTCGATGCGGCCCTCGCCCGGCGCATGGAAATCCGAGCCGCGCGACACCTCGAAGCCGAAGCGGCGCGCGACGTCCGCGTATTCGCGGTACTGGTCGGGCGTGTGACTGCCCGTAATGACCTCGATCGCGCGGCCGCCCAGATCGATGAATTCGCCGAAAAACGCATCGAATTCGACCGGCGTGTAGCGATAGCGGCCCGGGTGCGCGACCACGGCCTCGCCGCCCGCCGCGCGAATCCATGCAACGGCGTCGGACAGCGTCGCCCAGCGGTGCGGGACGAACCCGGGCTTGCCGTCGCCGAGCAGGCGGTCGAACACATCGGAGGTCGATTCGGCATGACCGTTCTCAACCAGGAAGCGCGCGAAGTGGGTGCGCGAGATCAGGTCGGGATTCGATACGTACTTGAGTGCGCCTTCGTACGCGCCGGGAATGCCGAGCGTCTCGAGTTGCGCGGCGATCGCCCGCGCACGGGCGGCGCGGCCGTGGCGCGTGCGGTAGAGGCCGTCCACGAGCGTCGGGTTCGACGGATCGATGTGCAGCCCGACGATATGCACGGTGCGCGACGCCCACGTAACCGAAATCTCGACGCCGCTCAGGTAGCGCATCCCCAGCGCCTCCGCCTCGCTGCGCGCCGCCGCCTGGCCGCCGATTTCGTCGTGATCGGTCAGCGCCCACAGGGTCACGCCGCCGGCATGGGCGCGGCGCGCGACGTCGGCAGGCGACAGCAACCCGTCGGAAACATTCGAATGGCAGTGGAGATCAGCGTTCATTGTCGGTATGGCAGGTGAAGCTTCATTCTACTGCAATGCGGCAATTGCGCCGCCCGCCTGCCCCGCCGCCGCCGCCGCCGGCCTACGCGCAAAACGCCTCGATCAGCGCCGCGATCTGCTCCGGCTGGTCATGATGAACCATGTGGCCGGCATCCTCGACGAGCTTTTCGCGCCAGTCGGGGAACGCGTCGAAGCGCGCCTTGAACTCCGGCAGCGGGATGTCGCCGGCGAGATACGCGAGCGTCGGCGAATTGACGGCCTCGACGTGCAGCACCTTCGCACGCACCTGCTTCCAGACGGCCATCACCTCGTCGAGCCGGTACAGCTGCGGGCCCGCCATCTTGTGCGCGGGATCCGCCAGCAGGTGGTAGAGGCCGTCGTCGCCACGCTTCGACCAGTGCGCGGCAAGGAATGCGGCCCTGCGCGGTTCGAGCCGCGGATTGGTCTTGATCAGCCGGGCCGCCACGTCGTCGAGCGACGCGTACGGGCGCAACACCGGCGGCTCGCGCAGCTCGTCGAGCCAGCCACGCAGCCGGCGCGGCGCCTGTTCGGCCCGCGCGGGGGCGAGCCCGAACCCTTCGAGGTCGACCACGCGCCGCACGCGCTCCGGGCGCGCGCCCGCATACAGGCACACGACGTTCGCCCCCATGCTGTGCCCGATCAGATTGACTTCGCCGGTGGGCGCATAGTGATCGACGAGCGCATCGAGGTCGCCCAGGTACTCGTGGAACCAGTAATGACCGCCGCCCTGCCTCGCGACCGGCCAGTCGGACAGGCCGAAGCCGCGCGCATCCGGCGCGATCACCTGCCAGTCGCCCGCGAGTGCGTCGACGACGAACTGGAACGATGCCGCGACGTCCATCCAGCCGTGCAGCATGAACAGCGTCGGCGCATCGGGCCGGCCCCAGCGCCGCACATGCAGCTTGACGCCGCGCACCGTGACGAAATCGGAAACAGAACTCGAGGCACTCATTGCAGCCGCCAAAAAAAGAATGATCGTTCGATTATAGCGATGGCGCTTCCGTTCCGGCGCCTGGCAGTCGAGGCAGCTCTCTAGCGCCGGCGTCTGGAATCGGCATGTCGGACACCGCGGACATGCCGCCGAACGATCCGCGAGGCCGGCGCGCGACAGCCTTCGCCCGCCCGTCGGGAGCCCGCGGCGGCCGGCCGCGCTAACCGGCCGCCTTGCCGTCCGCCGCGTCCTGCGCGGCGAGTTCGTCCAGCTCCGCCTGCTCGAACCCCGCGATGCGACGCGCGTCGAAATTGAACGGGCCGCGCAGTCGCGGCGCATGGTACTGCTCGGCGAGCTCGCGGTAGGCCGACACCGGATCACGGCCTGCCTCGTCGCACAAGTACCGGAACCAGCGATTCCCGATCGCGACATGGCCGATCTCGTCGCGCAGGATCACGTCGAGGATCGCCGCGGACGCGTCGTCGCCCGCCTGCACGAGCCGCGCACGGATCGGCGGCGACGCGTCGAGCCCGCGCGCCTCGAGCGTGCGCGGCACGAGCGCCATCCGCGCGAGCACATCGGCCTTGGTCCGCTCGCACATCTCCCACAGCCCGTTGTGCGCGGGAAAATCACCGTATGCATGCCCGAATTCGGCAAGCCGCTCGGACAGCAGCGTGAAGTGATGGGCCTCCTCGGCCGCGACCTGCAGCCAGTCCGCATAGAATGCGTCGGGCATCCCGGCGAAGCGCCACACAGCATCGAGCGCGAGGTTGATCGCGTTGAATTCGATATGCGCGAGGGCGTGCAGCAGCACCGCGCGCCCCGCGGGCGAGCGCATGCTGCGGCGCTCGAGCTGGCGCGGCTCGACGAGCGGCGGGCGCGCCGGACGGCCGGGCAGGTCAGTCGGTTCGTCCAGATCGAGCACCGGTGCGATCGCGGCCTGCCCGGCCAGCAGCGCGTCGTGCAGCGCGCGGACCCGAGCGGCCTTCGCGGCCGGCTCGGACATCCGCAGCGCGTCGAGCGCGGTGCGTCGCACGCAGTGCGGCGCAGCCATGAAAGTAGAAGGCTCCATGTTCATCAAGCGGGGGCACCGCCCGTGCGCATCGCGGGAGCGCATGCACGTGACGGTTTACAATATGCGTTTGTGCCGTCACGCAATGCGCCCGGCACGCCAGACGCGCCATTCTACCGGCGCCCATCACCGAAGAGACCAGGAGACTCCGTGACGATCTACAAACTGGGCGAGACGGCCCCGACGATCCACGAAAGCGTATTCGTCGCCGATACGGCGGCCATCATCGGCAAGGTCGTGCTCGAGGAAAACGCGAGCGTATGGTTTGGCGCGACGATTCGCGGCGACAACGAGACGATCACGGTCGGTGCCGGCAGCAACGTCCAGGAAGGCGCGGTCCTGCATACGGACCCCGGCTTTCCTCTGACGATTGCCGAGAACGTGACGATCGGGCACCAGGCGATGCTGCACGGATGCACGATCGGCGAAGGTTCGCTGATCGGGATTCAGGCGGTGGTCTTGAATGGTGCGGTCATCGGCCGCAATTGTCTGGTTGGTGCCGGCGCGGTGGTGACGGAAGGCAAGACGTTCCCGGACAATTCGCTGATTCTCGGCGCCCCGGCGAAGGTCGTGCGCGAGCTGTCGGCGGACGACGTCGCGCGGCTGCGCGCAAATGCGAAGACGTACGTCGAACGACGCGCGCATTTCAAGGAGCAACTCGTGCGAATCGGCTGATTCGCGCGGATTTCAAGGAAGAAGAGTGAGCGACCAGTTACAGAAATTCATGTTCAATTCGGCACCCGTGCGCGGCGAGATCGTGTCGCTGCGCAACACGTGGCAAGAGGTGCTTTCCCGCCGTGACTACCCTGCCCCGGTGCGCACGGTGCTCGGCGAGATGATGGCCGCGTGTGCGCTGCTGTCCGCGAACCTGAAATTTCACGGCACCCTGATCATGCAGATCTTCGGCGACGGGCCGGTCCAGATGCTGGTCGTCCAGTGCGGCTCGGACCTGTCGATGCGCGCCACGGCCAAGTTCGCCGGCGACGTTGCGCAGACGATCGGCGACGACACGCACTTCGCGTCGCTCGTCAACGCGAGCGGCCACGGCCGTTGCGTGATCACGCTCGATCCGGCCGAGAAGCTGCCGGGCCAGCAGCCGTATCAGGGCATCGTGCCGCTGAACGGCGTCGACGGTCCGCTCGAATCGGTGTCGCAAGTGCTCGAGCATTACATGCATCACTCGGAGCAGCTCGACACGCGGCTGTGGCTCGCGGCCGATCGCGACCGCGCGGTCGGCATGCTGCTGCAGAAGCTGCCGGGCGACGGCGGCATCGTGCCGCGCAACGCCGAGACCGACGCCGACACGTGGGAGCGCGTCTGCACGCTCGGCGGCACGCTGTCCGCGAAGGAACTGCTCGAGGTCGAACCGGAAGTCGTGTTCCGCCGGCTCTTCTGGCAGGAAAACGTGCAGCACTTCGACCCGGCCGGTACGCGCTTCCAGTGCTCATGCTCGCGCGAGAAGGTCGGCGCGATGCTGCGCATGCTCGGCCGCGACGAAGTCGACAGCGTGATCGTCGAGCGCGGTCACGTCGAGATCCACTGCGAGTTCTGCAACCAGCGCTACGAGTTTGATCCCGTCGACGTCGCGCAGCTGTTCGCCGCGCCGGAACTCGCGACCGGCATCACGCCCGCGACCGATCAGCGTCACTGAGTGAGCGGCGCGCCCGTGCGAGCCATGCGCGCGCGGGCGCATAATGACGCACGAGCGTCGCACGCACGGCTCAGGCGCCGGAGGTCCCGCCTTTGGCGCAAACCGCTTTCCGCTGTCGGCGCGCTGCTGGAGAAATACATGAATCGCCCATTCCGCACCCTCGTCCTGACCAGTGTCGCCGCCAGCACACTGGCCCTCGCCGGCTGCGCGGTGCAGCCGCCTTCGTCGACGATCCTGAGCCGGCTGCCCGAACCGGGCGCATCGGGCGGCCAGCCGCCCGCGCTGTCGAGCGCGGAGCGCAAACGCTACGACGAAATCGACCGGCAGGTGCTGCGCGAGCAGAACGACGCGATGGCGGCCGAGGCCGCCGCGCGCGCCTGGGCGTATTACTCGCCGCCCCCCGTGACCGTCTACGGCGGCTATTACGGCGGCGGTTGGGGAAACCGGTGGGGCACCGGCATCGGTTATGGCTACGGTTACCCGGGCTGGTGGTGGTGATGCGTGATCGCGTCGACCGACTCGATTGAAGACTGACAGGAAATAAAAAAGCGCGGCATTTCCCGCGCTTTTTCAATGGTTCGGACTCCCGCGCTCAGTGATGCGCGGCCTTGCCCTTCTCGCCGCCGTGATGCCGCGACGGCTTCGCGATCGATTGCGGGTTCGGCACGACGCGCACGGGCGCCGCGGACACCGTACCGCGCGTCGACGTGCTCGAAGGCGTGTTGTTCAGCGGCGCGGCCGGCGCATTCGGCGACACGAACTGCACGAATACTTCGCCGTCCTTGACCATGCCCATCTCGTAGCGCGCGCGCTCCTCGATGGCCGCGGTACCGCCCTGCAGATCCTGCACTTCGCCCGCGATCCGTTCATTGCGCAGCTTCTCGTCCGCATTCTTCTGCAGTTGATCGCCGAGCTGCTGGCGCAATTCGTGCACCCGCAACCAGCCGCCGTGTCCCCACCATAGGGGGTACTGAATGAGCGCCAGCAAGGCAATCAGGACGACAGTGACAAGCCGCATGTAGGAGACGCAGATATAAGAAGCGCCGCTCCGCGCAACATGCACAGAGCGGCGTCGAGATGACGAACCCGATAGTAGCGCGTTAGCGCAGGTTATAGAAAGCCGATTTGCCCGGGTAGCTCGCGATATCGCCGAGGTCTTCCTCGATGCGCAGCAGCTGGTTGTACTTCGAGATGCGGTCGCTGCGCGACAGCGAACCCGTCTTGATCTGACCGGCGTTCAGGCCGACCGCGATGTCCGCGATCGTCGAATCTTCCGTTTCGCCCGAGCGGTGCGAGATCACGGCCGTGTAGCCGGCGCGCTTCGCCATTTCGATTGCCGCGAACGTTTCGGTCAGCGTACCGATCTGGTTGATCTTGATGAGGATCGAGTTCGCGATGCCCTTCTCGATGCCTTCCTTCAGGATGCGCGTGTTCGTGACGAACAGGTCGTCGCCGACGAGCTGCACCTTCTTGCCGAGGCGCTCGGTCAGCAGCTTCCAGCCGTCCCAGTCGCCTTCGTGCATGCCGTCCTCGATCGACACGATCGGGAACTTGTCGGCGAGCGTCGCGAGGTAGTCGGTGAATTCGGCCGACGACAGTTGCAGGCCTTCGCCCGCGAGCTGGTACTTGCCGTCGTGGTAGAACTCGGATGCCGCGCAGTCGAGCGCGAGCAGCACGTCTTCGCCGGCACGGTAGCCGGCCTTCTCGATCGCCTGCAGGATCGTCGACAGGCACTCGTCGTTGCTGCCGAAGTTCGGCGCGAAGCCGCCTTCGTCGCCGACTGCCGTGCTCATGCCGCGGTCGCTCAGGATCTTCTTCAGCGCGTGGAACACTTCCGCGCCGCAACGCAGGGCTTCACGGAACGTCGGCTGGCTCACCGGGACGATCATGAATTCCTGGATGTCGAGGCTGTTGTTCGCGTGCGCGCCGCCGTTGACGATGTTCATCATCGGGACGGGCAGCTGCATCGCGCCCGAGCCGCCGAAGTAGCGGTACAGCGGCAGGCCGGCTTCTTCAGCCGCTGCCTTCGCGACGGCCATCGACACGGCCAGCATCGCGTTCGCGCCGAGGCGCGACTTGTTGTCGGTGCCGTCCAGCTCGAGCAGCGTCTTGTCGAGGAACGCCTGTTCCGACGCGTCGAGGCCCATGATGGCTTCGGAGATTTCGGTGTTGATGTGCTCGACTGCCTTCAGCACGCCCTTGCCGTTGTAGCGGCCGGCTTCGCCGTCGCGCAGTTCGATCGCTTCACGCGAGCCGGTGGACGCGCCCGACGGCACCGCCGCGCGGCCCATCGTGCCCGATTCGAGCAGCACGTCGCATTCGACGGTGGGGTTGCCGCGCGAATCCAGAATCTCGCGGCCGATGATATCTACGATTGCACTCATGGGTTTCCTCTGAGAATGACGATGGATTCTTCAAACTGCGATGGCACGCGCGCCGAAACCGCCTACGCTACTGACGCGCGAAGCCGCCGCAAGGTTCATTCGATCTTTAGTTGAAATCGTTTTCCAGGAACGGATTGCGCTTCACCGCCTGGTCGAGCGTGACGAGGGTCTCCAGCAGCGCGCCCATCCGGTTCAGCGGCACCGCGTTCGGGCCGTCGGACTTCGCTTCGGCCGGATTCGGGTGCGTTTCCATGAACAGGCCCGCGACGCCCGTCGCGACCGCGGCACGCGCGAGCACCGGCACGAATTCGCGCTGGCCGCCCGAGCTCGTGCCCTGCCCGCCCGGCAGTTGCACCGAGTGGGTCGCGTCGAACACGACCGGCGCGCTCGTCTCGCGCATGATCGCGAGCGAACGCATGTCGGACACGAGGTTGTTGTAGCCGAACGAGACGCCGCGCTCGCACGCCATGAAGCGGTCTTCCGACAGACCGGCTTCACGCGCCGCGTCGCGCGCCTTGTCGATCACGTTCTTCATGTCGTGCGGCGCGAGGAACTGGCCCTTCTTGATGTTGACGGGCTTGCCCGAGCGCGCGCACGCGTGGATGAAGTCGGTCTGGCGGCACAGGAACGCGGGCGTCTGCAGCACGTCGACGACCGATGCGACCTGCTCGATCTCTTCGATCGAATGCACGTCGGTCAGCACCGGCAGGCCGAGCTGGCGCTTCACCTCGCCGAGGATCCGCAGCCCCTCGTCCATTCCGAGGCCGCGAAACGACTTGCCCGAGCTGCGATTCGCCTTGTCGTAGGACGATTTGTAGATGAACGGAACGTTCAGCTTCTCGCAGATCTCCTTCAGGCGGCCCGCCGTGTCGATCGTCATTTGCTCCGATTCGACGACGCAGGTACCCGCGATCAGGAAGAAAGGCTGGTCGAGACCGACCTCGAAATCGCACAGCTTCATGCTTGCACTCCACGCGCCTGCTTGTTGGCGAGCGCGGCTTCGACGAACGACTTGAACAGGGGATGACCGTCACGCGGCGTGGACGTGAATTCCGGGTGGAACTGGACGCCGACGAACCACGGGTGCATCGAACGCGGCAGCTCCATCATTTCCGGCAAATCCTCGCTCGGGGTACGGGCGCTGATGATAAGGCCGCCGGCTTCGAGCTGGGGCACGAAGCGGTTATTGACTTCATAACGGTGGCGGTGGCGCTCGTTCACGTCCTTGCCGTAGATCTCTTCGGCCATCGTGCCGGGCTTGATCGGGCAACGTTGCGAGCCGAGGCGCATCGTGCCGCCGAGATCGGATTCCTCGGTGCGCGTCTCGACCTTGCCTTCGCGGTCGTACCACTCGGTGATCAGCGCGACCACGCGTTCCGGCGTGTCCGGATCGAATTCCGTGCTGTTCGCCTGCTTCAGGCCGACGACGTCGCGTGCGAATTCGATCACCGCGAGCTGCATGCCGAGGCAGATGCCGAGGTACGGCACCTTCGACTCGCGCGCGTAGCGGATCGCGGCGATCTTGCCTTCCGTGCCGCGACGGCCGAAACCGCCCGGCACCAGCACGGCGTCGAGATGCTTCAGGCTGTCGACACCGTTCGTCTCGATCTCTTCCGAGTCGATGTACTCGATGTTGACCTTGGTCGACGTGTGCAGCGATGCGTGGCGCAGCGCCTCGATCAGCGACTTGTACGACTCGGTCAGGTCGACATACTTGCCGACCATGCCGATCGTGACTTCGTGCTTCGGGTTTTCCAGTTTCTCGACGAGCTCCGACCACATGCTCAGGTCGGCGTCCTTCGGCGACAGCTTCAGTTCCTCGCAGATGATCCGGTCGAGGCCCTGGTCGTGCAGCATCTGCGGAATCTTGTAGATGCTGTCGGCGTCCCACACCGAGATCACGGCGTCTTCCGGCACGTTCGAGAACATCGAGATCTTCTTCGATTCGTCGTCGGGGATGCGGCGATCCGCACGGCACAGCAGCACGTGCGGCAGGATGCCGATCTCGCGCAGCTTCTGCACGCTGTGCTGGGTCGGCTTCGTCTTCAGCTCGCCGGCCGTCGCGACGTACGGCACGAGCGTCAGGTGCACGAAGCACGCGCTGTTGCGGCCGAGGCGCAGGCTCATCTGGCGCGCGGCCTCGAGGAACGGCAGCGACTCGATGTCGCCGACCGTGCCGCCGATCTCGACGATCGCGACGTCCGGCTCGCCGCAGGTGGCCGATGCCGCCCCGCGCTCGATGAACGCCTGGATTTCGTTCGTGATGTGCGGAATCACCTGCACGGTCTTGCCGAGATAGTCGCCGCGGCGTTCCTTGCGGATCACCGATTCGTAGATCTGGCCGGTCGTGAAGTTGTTGGCCTTGCGCATCTTCGTGCTGATGAAGCGCTCATAGTGGCCGAGGTCGAGGTCGGTCTCCGCTCCGTCTTCCGTCACGAACACTTCGCCGTGCTGGAACGGGCTCATCGTGCCGGGGTCGACGTTGATGTAGGGATCGAGTTTGAGGAGGGTGACTTTCAGACCGCGCGATTCGAGGATCGCGGCGAGAGAGGCGGCGGCAATACCCTTGCCGAGGGAAGAAACTACGCCGCCGGTGACGAAAACATATTTGGTCATCGCTGGATGCTCGCGGGAAAAACGGATTATACCGTAAAGCCCGCCCTTCTCTCAGCAATTGACGCGATGATCGCGCCCTTTCGCGCTGTGCCGCGCCAGCCGTGCGCGCCGGGGCGAACCGGCCGGCCGGTCGGTGCAACCGCGCACGCCGGCCCGGTGCACCGGGTCGATGCGTCAGGCGCTTTTCGCGAGCGCCGCGCTGTCGCGCGGCACGCCGCCCTCCGCCGTTTTCAGCGAACTCAGCATCCGCTGCAATGCGCGGGCCGTCTCGATCGGCCGCTCCATCGGGAACAGGTGGCTACCCTCGAGCCATTCGATGCGCCCGCGCGCCGCGCGACGCGTCGCATCGAGCCCGACCTGCCGCACTTCGCGCGAGCGCGTGCCGGCGAGAAAGCCGAGCGGCACCGGCGCGCCGTGCGCGAGCCGCGGACCGAGCGTATGCGGCAGTGTCCGGTAGATCAGGTATTCGACCTGCCGGTCGAACGCGAGCACGCGTTCGCCGTCGGCGCCCGCCTGTGGAATACCGTAGTCGATGTAGTCGGACAGCATCCGCTCGTCCCAGCGCGCGAACGCGGGTTTCTCGTGAAAGTGCCGCCAGGCTTCGTCGCGACTCACCCAGCGCGTGCGCCGGTTGCGCGTCGCGGCAGCCGGCGACAGCCGTTCGTCGAGCCCGGCCCACTGGCTCGCGCGCAATGCGCCGGCGCGCCATCCCGCGATGATCGGCGAATCGATCATCACCACGCCGCGCACCCAGTGCGGCTTCTTCAGCGCGGCCATCAGCGACAGGTAGCCGCCGAGCGAATGGCCGACGAGCCAGACCGGGCGCTCGTAGCGGCTGCCGATGTCGTCGAGCAGCTGCTCGACGAGATGCGGCCAGTCGCGCGTCACCGGGTAGCGGCGGTCGTGACCGATGCGCTCGATGTAGCGCAGCTCGTAATCGTCTGCCAGCTCGGCGAAGATCGTCCGGTACGTCGATGCCGGAAAACCGTTCGCATGCGAGAAATGGAGGATGTCCTTCAAACGCCGATGTCTCCTTTGTCGACCGAAGTCAGCGCGCTCGAGCTGACTCCGGTCCCATGCTTCGCGGTCGGCCGGGGCTGGCCCTTCAGCACCACCTCCGGCCTCCGCCTTCTTGACCCGCGCCGTCGAGCCGCTCACCGGTCCATCCAGTACCGCCGCTGCGCATCGCGATGACGCTCGAACGCGAAGCCGCCGCCCGCCGGGGCGATGTCGAACCTCACGGCCCCGTCGCGATCGGTGCGCGGCAGCGGAATCCCGCGCGTTTCGTAGCGCGCGAGGACCGTCCGGTGCGGATGCCCGAATCGATTGCGATAGCCTACAGGAAATACCGCGACGCGCGGCCCGACCGAATCGAGGAAAGGCTCGACCGACGACGTGCGGCTGCCGTGGTGCGGCACGACGAGGATCTGCGCGGCCAGCGCATCGCGCGCATCCTCCACCAGACGGCGCTCGGCGCGTGCCTCGATGTCGCCCGTCAGCAGCGCCGACGTGTCACCCGCGTCGATGCGCAGCACGCACGATTTCTCGTTCGAGGAACCCGCGCCGGCAACGCCCGGCGGCCACAACATCGTGAATACGACGCCGTCCCAGATCCACCGCTGTCCGGCCGCGCACGGCAGCCGATCCGCCACGCCGGCCGCCCGCGCGTCGCGCCACAGCCGGTGCCGCGGCGCAATGCCGGCGAGCAGCTGGCGGACCTCGGCGGCCGCATAGACGGCCGCCGCGCCGCCCGCGTGATCGGCATCCGCATGACTCAGGACGAGCGAATCGACGGTACGGATTCCGCGGGCACGCAACGCCGGCGCGACGATCCGCGCACCGGCATGGGTCGACTCCGCCCCCGGTCCCGCGTCGAACAGCAAGGTCCGGCGCGCGGTCTCCACCAGCACCGACGCGCCCTGCCCGACGTCGAGCACGGTCAGCCGGACGCCGCCGGGCGGCGGCGCATCGGGTGCCGGCGCGACCAGCGGCAGCCATGTCATCGGCGCCGCCCAGCGCAGCGGCCAGCCGCGCGGCATCAAGACCCACGCGACACCCACGCACGCAAGCGCCAGAACCGGCCAGTCGGGCATGCGCAGCCAGAACACGCCGGCCGGCCAGTCGGCGAGGTGCCGGAGCAGCGCCATCATCGGTTCGAGCGCCGCATGCGCGAGCCGGAACGCATACGCGTCCAACGGCGCGGGCAACCCGATCCCGGCGAGCACGATCGGCGTCACCACGGCGCTGACCCACGGGATCGCAAACGCATTGCCGAACGGGCCCGATACCGAGATTTGAGCGAACCACGCGGCCGTCAGCGGCGCAAGACCGATCGTCACCGCGTACTGCACGCGTGTCGCCTCCGCGACACGGCGCCCGGCACGCTGGCACCACGCGCGCAGGCGGTGCCAGCGGTCGACCGTGGCAGCGCCGTCCGTCCCGCGGTCGTCGCCGCCGTCGAATTCGCGCACCGCGCGCCAGCCCGCCACGGCCATCAGGATCACGGCGACCGCGCCAAAAGACAGCCAGAACCCGGCCGACACCACCGCCCACGGATCGACCAGCAGCACGCCGCCGAGCGCCGCGCACAACACGGCGGACGGCGGCACACTGCGTCCGGCGAGATAGCCAGCCGCCCCGGCCGCGATCATCCACCACGCGCGCTGCGCCGGCACGTTGAACCCGGCAAGCGCCGCATAGCCGGCGGCGGCCGTCAGCGCCGCCACCGAAGCCGCATACGGCGCAGGCATCGCGAGCGCCGCGGCATGTCCGCGCCAGCGCAGACGCCGCCAGACCCACGATACGATCCCGCCCGCGAGCGCGCCGACGAGCCCGACGTGCAGGCCCGAAATCGCGACCAGATGACTCGTGCCGGTATTGCGCAGCACGCGCCATGCGTCGTCGCCGACGCCGGATTGATCGCCGACCGCGAGCGCGGTCACGATGCCGCGATGGCGCGCGTCGCTGCCGAGCGCGTCACCGATACCGTTGCGCAGCGCGTCGCGCAGCCGATCGATCGATGCGCGCCATCCCGATGCCCGCGCATCGAGCAGCTCCGCCCGCTCGGGCGCGACCACATAGCCGATCGCGCGAATGCCCGCGGCAAGCCACGCCGCCTCGCTGTCGCGCACGCCGGGATTCGCCTCGGCATGCGGGCGCTTCAGGCGCACGACGAGACGCCAGCGCTGCGCGGCGCGCAAATCGGGCATCGCGTCGCGTGCTGCGCGCGCGCCGTACGTGCGCCACGACAACCGGATCAGCGGAGGGAAACGGGCCAGCCCCGCATCGTTCGATTCGACGGCCAGCAACAGTCGCGCGCCGGTATCGTCGATCACCGGCAACCCGCGGATCACGCCCGTGACGAGGATATCGCGCCCTTCCCGCTCGACAGGCAGGCTGTCACGCAGCCGCCATTCGGCACGTGCGGCCGCATAGCCGAATCCGATCGCACCGGCGGCGCATGCGCACAGCATCCACCGGAGCGCGACGATCGCGCGGGTTCGACGGCGCCGCGCACACCCTGCGAGCAGCGCGCCGCAACCGGCCAGCACGACCGCCCCGCCTACCCAGCCGCCCATGCCCGGCAACGCCGCCTGCCGCTGCAGCACGACGACGCCGAGCGCAAACGCGATCCACCACACGCGCATCGCACCTCCTCGTCGACCTGGCGCCGCCGTCGATGCGGCACCTTCCGGCAACGATTATGCGGACGAAAGTGCGAGGCGCGGCAGCGCGGCGAGCGCGTTAGCCGTTGTGGATAGGGACAGCGCGTGCGCGTCGATCCCGCGCAGTTCGGCGAGCACGCCGCCGATGCGCGGCACCTGGTCGGGCGCGTTGCGGGACTTGTACGCCCACTCGGGCGCGATGTCGGGCGCGTCCGTCTCGACGACGATCGCGTCGAGCGGCAACTGCGCGGCGAGCCGCCGGATCTGCAGCGCGCGTCCGAACGTCACGTTGCCGCCGAAACCGAGATGCAGCCCCTGCGCGAGATACGCATCGGCCTGCTGGAAACTGCCGTTGAACGCATGCGCGATGCCGCGCCGCACGCCGAAGCGGCGCAGCCCGGCGAGCACGCGGTCCTGCGACTTGCGCACGTGGCACAACACCGGCAGGTCGAATTCGCGCGCGAGCTTGAGCTGCCCCTGATAGAAGAATTGCTGGCGCTCCTCGTCGAGGCCCGGCACGAAGTAGTCGAGACCGATCTCGCCGATCGCGACGAAGCGCGGATCGTCGAGGCTCGCCTCGATCTCCATGCGCAGGCGGTCGAGATCCTCGTCGCGCGCGTGCGGCGTATACATCGGATGGATGCCGAGCGCGTAGACGGCACCCGGCGTGCGCTGCGCCAGTTCGCGCACGGTCGTGAAATTGTCGCGTCCGATGCTCGGAATCACGATGCGCGACACGCCGGCCGCGCGCGCCGCGTGCGCGACGGCGTCGCGGTCGGCGTCGAACTCGGCGGCATCGAGATGGCAATGCGTATCGATCCACATGGCGGCTTTCCTGCGCCCTCGCCGCCGCGCCGGGACTCGCCCGGCGGCACGGCGGGGCGTTCGTTCACACCGGCAGCGCCGGCTCCTCGTGCAGCACGCCGTCGCGCAGGCGCATGATGCGGTCGCAGCGCGCCGCGAGCTCGGGATCGTGCGTGACGATCACGAAGCTCGTTTCGAGCGTCTCGGACAGTTCGAGCATCAGGTTGAACACCGTGTCGGCGGTCGTGCCGTCGAGGTTGCCGGTCGGCTCGTCGGCGAGTACGCACGCGGGCTTCGTCACCAGCGCACGCGCGATCGCCACGCGCTGCCGCTCGCCACCCGACAGCTCGCCCGGCCGATGCTTCGCACGCGGCCCGAGACCGACGCGTTCGAGCATCGCCTGTGCCTGCGCGCGTGCATCCTCGGTCGTCATCCGGCGGATGCGCAGCGGCATCGCGACGTTGTCGAGTGCGGTGAATTCCGGCAGCAGGTGATGGAACTGGTAGACGAAGCCGAGCGCGCGGTTGCGCAGCTCGTTGCGCTCGCGCTCGGCGAGTTGCGTAAACGGCTTGCCGAGCAGCGACACTTCGCCCGCGCTCGGTTCGTCGAGGCCGCCCAGCACGTGCAGCAACGTGCTCTTGCCGGAGCCCGACGCGCCGACGACCGCGAGCTTCTCGCCGCGCCGCACCGTCAGCTCGGTGTTGTTGAGCACCTGCACGTTGAAGCCGCCCTGCACGAACGCCTTCGTGATCCCGCGCGCCTGAAGCACGTATTCCTGCATACCTGCCGAATCCTGTCTGATGGGTTGTCGTGAATCCGCCAATGCGGTCGCGCGATCATTCATAGCGCAGCGCCTCCGCCGGCTTCACCTTCGCGCCGCGCCAGCTCGGATAGAGCGTCGCGACGGCCGACAGCACGAACGCGATCAGACCGATCTTGATGACGTCGCCCGCGACGAGCTCCGACGGCAGCTCGCTGATGAAGTACACCGACGGCGGCAGGAACTGCACGCCGAACAGATGCTCGATCATCGGGATCAGCCACGGAATGCTCCACGCGATCAGGCAGCCGAGCGCGACGCCCGACGCGGTGCCGACGAAGCCGATCGTCACGCCCTGCACGACGAAGATCTTCATGATCGAGCCCGGTTGCGCGCCGAGCGTGCGCAGGATCGCAATGTCGGCCTGCTTGTTGGTCACCGTCATCACGAGCGACGACACGAGGTTGAACGCGGCCACCGCGATGATCAGCGTGAGGATGATGAACATCATCCGCTTCTCGATCTGCACGGCCGAGAACCAGGTCTTGTTCTGCTGGGTCCAGTCGCGGATGTACAGGCTGCCCGACAGCGTATGCGACAGCTCGACCGCGACCTGCGGCGCCTTCTGCATGTCGGTGAGCCGCAGCCGCACGCCGGTCGGCGCGGACATCCGGAACAGCGCCTCCGCATCGCGGATGTTGATCATCGCGAGCGTGCTGTCGTATTCGTAGTGGCCCGACTCGAACACGCCGACCACCGTGAACTGCTTGAGCCGCGGCATCATCCCGGCCGGCGTGATCGTGCCTTCGGGCGCGACGAGCGTGACCTTGTCGCCGACCGTCACGCCGAGGTTGCCGGCGAGCGCGTCGCCGAGCACGATGCCGAACTGGCCGGGCACGAGCGCGGCGAGCTGGCCCGCCTTCATGTCCTTGCCGATGTCCGACACCTGCGGTTCGAGCGACGGCTCGACGCCGCGCAGCATCACGCCGCTCACCGCGTCCTGGCGCGTGAGCAGCGCCTGCGCGTCGACGTACGGCGCCGCGCCGATCACCGACGTATTGCGGCGCGCTTCCTGCGCGGTCAGTTGCCAATCGGGCATCGAGCCGGTCGGCGAGAATACCTCGACGTGCGCAAGCACCGACAGCATGCGGTCGCGCACTTCCTTCTGGAAGCCGTTCATCACGGACAGCACGACGATCAGCGCCGCGACGCCGAGCGCGATCCCGAGCATCGAAACGAGCGCGATGAAGGAAATGAAGCCGTTGCCGGTCGTGCGTTTGCCGGCGCGCGTGTAGCGCCAGCCGATCTGCCATTCGTACGGAAGTTTCAAGCGAATCCTTTCTGCTGGTTACGGCGGGGATGGCGGCCCGTGGCCGGAGCGCCGTCCGGCGGCGGCCGGCCGCCCGGGCACGGCCGAAAAAACGGTCGCCGGACGCAATCGTGCCGTCCGCCGGCCCGATCACGCGCGCAGTTTGCCATACAATGCGC
Source organism: Burkholderia sp. RF7-non_BP4 (assembly GCF_001521935.1). Lineage (NCBI taxonomy): Bacteria > Pseudomonadati > Pseudomonadota > Betaproteobacteria > Burkholderiales > Burkholderiaceae > Burkholderia > Burkholderia sp. RF7-non_BP4. The sequence continues at coordinate 64,555 of NZ_LOTA01000094.1, forward strand.
ACCATCATGCACGACCGACGCCTCCATTTTCTCGTTCCGTTCGCGCTGCCGTCGGCGGCCGATGCGACCTCGTCCCTGCACACGCTGGACAGCCCCGCGCTCGAAAAGTTGCTCGCCCGCGCAAGCCTCGTCGAGCGCGTGGCCGGCGAGGACTTCCAGCGCACGCTGCCGCACGAACGCTGGCTGGCCCGCCAGTTCGGCGCGGCCCAGGGCAACGCCGCCGACGAGGCGCCGCTCGCGCCCTACATGCTGCTGGCGGACGGCGGCGACCCGGGCACCCAGGCCTGGGCGTGCGTCGAACCCGTCCACGTCGAAATCGCTCACGACCACCTCGTGCTCGTCGACCCGGCGAGCCTCGCGCTCGACGACGGCGACGCCGCCGCCTTGCTGGCGGTCGCGCGCCCGCTGATCGAGGAGCTCGGCGTGCGGCTGGAGGCCCCGCAGCCGGCGCGCTGGTACCTGTCCAGCGAGCAGCTCGCGCGCCTCGCCGGCGCAGCGCCGCTGCGCGCGAGCGGCCGCAACATCGAGATCTGGCTGCCGCACGAAGCGCACACCGGCGAACGCTCGCGGATGTGGATGAAGCTGCAGAACGAAGTGCAGATGGCGTGGTTCCAGCATCCGGTCAACGAAGCGCGCGAAGCGCGCGGGCTGCCCGCCGTCAATTCGATCTGGTTCCATGCGCAAGGCACGCTGAAGCCGGTCGGCAAGCCGTTCGCGCGCGTGCTGTCCGCGTCGCCCGCGGCGCTCGGCCTCGCGCGCGCCGCGCAAGCCGAAGCCGGCGGCGTGCCGGCCGCACTCGACGCACTGCCCGCCGCCGCCGGCGCGACGCTCGTCGAGCTGCCCACGCTGTCCGCCCCGTACATCGAGCAGGACTGGCCACGCTGGCACGATGCGCTCGCCGCGCTCGAGCGCGACTGGTTCGCGCCGTCCCTCGCCGCGCTGCAGAACGGCGAGCTGGCCGGCGTCGATTTCACGCTGTGCGGCGACACCAGCTCCGTGACGCTGCACGCGACGCGCGGCGACCTGCGCAAGTTCTGGCGCCGCCGCGCGCTGGCATCCCTGTTCGAATAACCCGACCTGTATGACCCGGATCGTTACCCGCCCCGTCGCGCCCGCCGACGCCGAAGCGCTCGCGCGCCACGGCCTGCATCCTGTCCTCGCGCGCCTGTACGCGTCGCGCGGCGTGCAGTCCCCGACCGACATCGAGACGGCCCTCGCGCGCCTCGTCCCGCCCACCGAACTGAAAGGCTGCGCGGACGCCGCGGCGCTGCTCGCCGACGCGATCGCCGACAAGCGGCGCCTGCTGGTCGTCGCCGACTACGACTGCGACGGCGCGACCGCCTGCGCGGTCGCGGTACGCGGCCTGCGGATGTTCGGCGCGCAGATCGACTACCTCGTGCCGAACCGCTTCGAATACGGCTACGGGCTCACGCCCGAGATCGTCGAACTCGCGGCCGCGCGCAAGCCCGACCTGCTGATCACCGTCGACAACGGGATCGCGAGCGTCGCGGGCGTCGAAGCCGCGAACGCGCGCGGCATCGACGTGCTCGTCACCGATCACCACCTGCCCGGCGACGCGCTGCCCGCCGCGCGCGCGATCGTCAACCCGAACCAGCCCGGCTGCGCATTCCCGAGCAAGCACATCGCCGGCGTCGGCGTGATGTTCTACGTGCTGCTCGCGCTGCGCGCCGAGCTGCGCCGCCGCGGCGCGTTCGCGAGCAAGGAGGCCGAACCGCGCCTCGACGGGCTGCTCGACCTCGTCGCGCTCGGCACCGTCGCCGACGTCGTGCGGCTCGACGGCAACAACCGCGTGCTCGTCGCGCAGGGGCTGCAGCGCATCCGCAACGGCCGCATGCAGCCGGGCATCGCCGCGCTGTTCCGCGCGGCCGGCCGCGAGGCGCGCACCGCATCGGGCTTCGACCTCGGCTTCGGCCTCGGCCCGCGCCTGAACGCCGCCGGGCGGCTCTCGGACATGTCGCTCGGCATCGAGTGCCTGATCACCGACGACATCGGCCGCGCATGGGACCTCGCGCAGCAGCTCGACACGATGAACCGCGAGCGCCGCGAGATCGAGGCCGGCATGCAGCAGCAGGCGCTGGCCGATCTCGCCGACGTCGATCCGGCCGACGCGTGCACGATCACGCTGTTCAACCCCGAATGGCACCAGGGCGTGATCGGCATCGTCGCCGGGCGGCTCAAGGAGAAATTCCACCGCCCGTCGTTCACGTTCGCGCATGCGGACGAAGCCGGCACGCGGGTCAAGGGTTCGGGCCGCTCGATTCCCGGCTTCCACCTGCGTGACGCGCTCGACCTGGTATCGAAGCGCGAACCCGACCTGATCGTCGCGTTCGGCGGCCACGCGATGGCGGCCGGCCTCACGCTCGACACAGACAACGTGCCGCGCTTCGCGGCTGCATTCGAGGCCGTCGCGCGCGAGTGGTTGTCCGACGACGCGCTGGCGCGCGTGATCGAGACCGACGGCGAACTCGAGGAAGCGTATTTCACGCCGCAGTTCGTCGGGCTGCTCGACGAAGCCGTTTGGGGCCAGGGCTTTCCGGCCCCGCTTTTCTCCGGCGAATTCGACGTCGTGTCGCAGTCGCTCGTGAAGGAAAAGCACCTGAAGCTGCAGCTGGCGCGCGGCCGCCAGCGCTTCAACGCGATCTGGTTCAACCACACCGAGCCGCTGCCGGCGAGCGCGCTGATCGCGTACCGCGTCGTGGCCGACACGTGGAACGGCGTGACGCGCGTCCAGCTGATCGTCGAACACGCGGCCGGCTGAGCGCCGCCCGCCCGGCCAACCCGCCCGCGACACGCGCGGGCCGCATGCGCGCCGCGCCGAACGGGGCCGCGGCGCGCATGCAAGCACGTTCCGCGTCACCGGGAAACCCCGCCGATCGGCTATAATTCCGCTTTTTTACGAAGCAAGAATAGCGAACGATCATGGAAGCGGAACGTCTCAACGCGATCGAAAGCTCCCTGCTCGACCTGCGCACGCGCGCGGGCGAGCTTCGGGGGTATCTTTGACTACGACGCCAAATCTGCGCGTCTGACCGAAGTCAACAAGGAACTCGAAGACCCGAACGTCTGGAACGATTCGAAGAACGCCCAGGCACTCGGCCGCGAGAAGAAGCTGCTCGAAGGCGTCGTCACGACGCTGACGGCACTCGATAGCGACCTGCGCGATGCGCTCGACCTGTTCGAGCTGGCACGCGAGGAAGGCGACGAAGACACCCTCGTCGCATCCGAAGACGACGCGAAGAAGCTCGAAGCGCGCGTCGGCGACATCGAATTCCGCCGGATGTTCTCGAACCCGGCCGACCCGAACAACTGCTTCATCGACATCCAGGCCGGCGCCGGAGGCACCGAGGCGTGCGACTGGGCGTCGATGCTGCTGCGCCAATACCTGCGCTACTGCGAACGCAAGGGCTTCAAGGCCGAAGTGCTCGAAGAGTCCGACGGCGACGTAGCGGGCATCAAGAACGCGACGATCAAGGTGTCGGGCGAATACGCGTACGGCTTCCTGCGCACCGAAACCGGCATTCACCGCCTCGTGCGCAAGTCGCCGTTCGACTCGTCGGGCGGCCGCCACACGTCGTTCTCGTCGGTGTTCGTGTATCCGGAAATCGACGACTCGATCGAAGTCGAGGTCAACCCTGCCGACCTGCGCATCGACACGTACCGCGCATCGGGCGCGGGCGGCCAGCACATCAACAAGACCGACTCGGCGGTGCGGATCACGCACATGCCGACCGGCATCGTCGTGCAGTGCCAGAACGACCGCTCGCAGCACCGCAACCGCGCCGAAGCGATGGCCATGCTGAAGTCGCGCCTGTACGAAGCCGAAATGCGCAAGCGCCAGGCCGAGCAGGACAAGCTCGAATCGAGCAAGACCGATGTGGGCTGGGGTCACCAGATCCGCTCGTACGTCCTCGACCAGAGCCGCGTGAAGGACCTCCGTACGAACGTCGAAATGAGCAACACGAAGGCCGTGCTCGACGGCGATCTCGACGACTTCATCAGCGCGAGCCTCAAACAGGGCGTGTAAGCGCCGCGGCGCGGCCCCTGCGGTCGCGCCGCCCTTCCCGTTGCGTTGCCGCACCCACTCCGAATTCCGACCATCATGACCGAACCGACCCAAACGCAGCCCGCCGTCGCGGCGGACGAAAACCAGATCATCGCCGAGCGCCGCGAGAAGCTGCGCGCATTGCGCGAGCAAGGCGTCGCCTATCCGAACGATTTCCGGCCGACGCATCACGCCGCCGATCTCCAGGCGAAATTCGCCGACTCGGACAAGGCCGCGCTCGAGGCGAACCCGGTCGAGGTATCGGTCGCCGGCCGCATGATGCTCAAGCGCGTGATGGGCAAGGCGAGCTTCGCGACGGTGCAGGACGGTTCGGGCCAGATCCAGTTCTTCGTGACGCCGAACGACGTCGGCGCGGAAACCTACGACGCATTCAAGAAGTGGGACCTCGGCGACATCGTCGCCGCGCGCGGCGTGCTGTTCCGCACCAACAAGGGCGAGCTGTCGGTCCAGTGCAAGGAGCTGCGCCTGCTGTCGAAGGCGCTGCGTCCGCTGCCGGACAAGTTCCACGGCCTCGCCGACCAGGAAATGCGCTATCGCCAGCGCTACGTCGACCTGATCGTCACGCCGGAAACGCGTGACACGTTCCGCGCGCGCACCAAGACCATCGCGTCGATCCGCAAGTTCATGGACAACGCCGACTTCATGGAAGTCGAAACGCCGATGCTGCACCCGATCCCGGGCGGCGCCGCGGCGAAGCCGTTCGTCACGCACCACAACGCGCTCGACATGCAGATGTTCCTGCGCATCGCGCCGGAGCTGTACCTGAAGCGCCTGATCGTCGGCGGCTTCGAGCGCGTGTTCGAGATCAACCGCAACTTCCGGAATGAAGGCGTATCGCCGCGCCACAACCCGGAATTCACGATGATGGAGTTCTACGCCGCGTACACCGACTACCGCTGGCTGATGGACTTCACCGAGCAGCTGATCCGCCAGGCGGCGATCGATGCGCTCGGCACCGCGACGATCCAGTACCAGGGCCGCGAGCTCGACCTCGCGAAGCCGTTCCACCGCCTGACGATCACGCAGGCGATCCAGAAATACGCACCGCAGTACACCGACGGCCAGCTGTCGGACGACGCGTTCCTGCGCTCCGAACTGAAGCGCCTCGGCGTGGACGTGTCGCAACCGGCCTTCCTGAACGCCGGCATCGGCGCGCTGCAGCTCGCGCTGTTCGAGGAAACCGCCGAATCGCAGCTGTGGGAGCCGACCTACATCATCGATTACCCGGTCGAGGTGTCGCCGCTCGCACGCGCATCGGATACGGTGCCGGGCATTACCGAGCGTTTCGAGCTGTTCATGACCGGCCGCGAGATCGCGAACGGCTTCTCGGAGCTGAATGATCCGGAAGACCAGGCCGCGCGCTTCAAGAAGCAGGTCGAGCAGAAGGATGCGGGCGACGAGGAAGCGATGTTCTTCGACGCCGACTACATCCGCGCGCTCGAACACGGGATGCCGCCGACGGGTGGTTGCGGGATCGGCATCGACCGTCTCGTGATGCTGCTGACCGACAGCCCGACGATCCGCGACGTGCTGCTGTTCCCGCACCTGCGCCGCGAAGACTGACGGCCGAGCCCGCGTGTGCGCCGCGCCCTGCGGCGCGCACGCGTCAGCTTTGTAACCACGCGTAAATCCCGCCCGCCGGCGTTCGCCGGTTTTCGATCCTCCCCCGTTTTATCTCCTCGTCGCGACGGCCTTCTCCGGGTTTTCCCTGCAACGCCCGCCGCCCCCGCGCTGCAATTCGTTACACCTTGATACGGTGCGACCCTCGCCCGTGGACGACACTCCTGTTGCGTCACCACGCATGACCACGGGACCAGAACGCGGCGCCGGAACGCCGAGTCTGCTCGCTCCCGAGCGTGGGATCCGGCCGGCACCAACGTGCGAAGCCAGGTCGACACCGGAGAGAACAAAATGGACAACCAGAATCAAACCACGCCGCAAAAGCAACGCCTTCACCCGCTCATCGCGACCGCGGCAGGCGCCGTGATCGTCGCGAGCCTCGCGGCCACCGCGGCGATCACGGGCATCTTCCCGAAGGCGAACAGCAACAATGCGCAGAACGGCCAGACCCAGGCCGCGCTGATCGCGTCGCAGCCGGCCGTCGATACGGCCGCTGCGGCCAGCGCCGCGCTCGCCGCGCAAGCGCAGCAGCAGGCAGCCGAACAGGCCGCGCAGCAGAAGGCGGCGGCCGAGAAAGCGGCGGCAGCCCAGGCCGAACCGAAGCCCGCGCCGCGCCCTGCCGCCACGCACCGCCGCCATACGCCGGCGCCGCAACCGCCGCAATACGCGCAGCAGCCGTCCGCGCCCGCGCAGGCGGCTTATTGCCAGACCTGCGGCACCGTCGTCGCGATCACGCAGACGCGTACGCCGGGCCAGAGCTCGGGGATCGGCGCGGTCGGCGGCGCAGCGGCCGGCGGCCTGCTCGGCAACCAGTTCGGTCACGGTAACGGCCGCACGGCGATGACGATCATCGGCGCGCTCGGCGGCGGTCTCGCCGGCAATCAGGTCGAGAAGCAGGTGCGCGCGGAAACCGACTACCAGGTGCAGGTCCAGATGGAAAGCGGCGCGACGCGCACGTTCACGTACCACAACCCGCCGCCGTTCGGCCAGGGCCAGCGCGTGCGGATCGAGAACGGGACGCTGGTCGGCGCGTAACGCCTGACGTCTCGCCGGGCGGCCCTTGCGCCGCGCCGGAAATGAAAAAGGCTCGTGATGCTTCACGAGCCTTTTCTGTTTGCGGGAGCGTTGCCGGAGCCGCATGGCGCGAGGCGCCAGCGCGAATCTCAGTCTTCGTCGTCGAAGTCGGATTCATCGATCCAGTGGGCCTGGATCGCTTCGAGGATCTTCTCGCCCGAGTGCGCCGGGTCGTCGGTGAAGCCGTCCAGTTCGATGACCCATTGGCGCAGGTCGACGAAATTGATCCGCTGCGGATCGACGTCCGGATGCTTGTCTGCCAGCGCGATGGCGATTTCGCGCGAATCGGTCCATTTCATGGCCTGCTCTCCCGTGTACGCGGCGAGTCCGCCCCGCCGATCCCTCAGTGATTTTCCTTAGCGTGGTTGATCGAGTACTTCGGGATCTCGACCACCAGGTCAGAATCTTCCTTCACGATTGCCTGGCACGACAGACGCGACGTCGGCTCGAGGCCCCACGCCTTGTCGAGCAGGTCGTCTTCGTCCTCCTCGGACGGGTCGAGATCGTTGAAGCCCTCGCGGATCACCACGTGGCAGGTCGTGCATGCGCACGACTTCTCGCACGCATGCTCGATCTCGATCCCGTTGTCGAGCAGGTTGTCGCAAATACTCTTGCCGGGCGTCGCGTCGATCACTGCGCCGTCCGGGCACAGTTCGACGTGAGGCAGCACCACCAGTTGAGGCATGTCCGTTCCGTCAGTCAGGGTGCGGCGACTGGCGCCGCACGGTTCAATATCGCGCGGGCCGTCGACGGCCCGCGCGCAGTTCGTTCAGATCTCGTCGAGCCGTCGGCCCGACAGTGCGCGCTTGATGCTCTTGTCCATCCGGCGCGCCGCGAATTCGTCGGTGCCGTCGGCCAGCGTCTTGGTCGCGGTTTCGATCGCGTCCGTGTCGTCGCCCTGCGCGATCGTGCGCAGCGCGGCGACCAGCGCGTCGACCTGCGTGCGTTCGGTGTCGTCGAGCAATTCGCCGTCGGCCGCCAGCGCCGCCTGCGTCGCCTCGATCATCCGCTCGGCCTCGACCTGCGCTTCGCGCAGCGCGCGCGCCCGCATGTCGATCTCGGCGGTCTTGAAGCTGTCCTCGAGCATCTTCGCGATGTCGTCGTCGGCGAGGCCGTACGACGGCTTCACGACGACCGACGCCTCGACGCCCGAATGCTGCTCGCGCGCGAACACCGACAGCAGCCCGTCCGCATCGACCTGGTAGGTCACGCGAATGCGCGCCGCACCGGCCGTCATCGGCGGGATGCCGCGCAGCTCGAAGCGCGCGAGCGACCGGCAGTCGGCGACGAGCTCGCGCTCGCCCTGCACGACGTGGATCGCCATCGCGGTCTGTCCGTCCTTGAAGGTCGTGAATTCCTGTGCACGCGCGATCGGAATCGTCGAATTGCGCGGAATGATCTTCTCGACGAGACCGCCCATCGTCTCGACGCCGAGCGACAGCGGGATCACGTCGAGCAGCAGCCAGTCGTCGCCGCTGCCGCGATTGCCGGCGAGCAGGTCGGCCTGGATTGCCGCGCCGAGCGCGACGACCTGGTCCGGATCGAGATTGACGAGCGGCGGCTGGCCGAAATGCTTCGCGACCGCCTCGCGGATCACCGGCATACGCGTCGCGCCGCCGACGAGCACGACACCCTTGATGTCGGCCGGGCTCACCTGCGCATCGCGCAATGCCTTGCGGGTCGGCGTCAGCGTACGCTGCACGAGCGGCTCGACGAGCGCGGCGAACGTGTCGTGCGAGATCGTCTGCTCGATCCGGGCACCGCTCGCCAGCGTCACGTCGAGCGACGCCTGCGGCGCGGACGACAGCGCTTCCTTCAGCACGCGCACGCGATCGAGCAGCAGGCGCACGTCCTCGGGCGCGAGCGCCTTCGCATCGATGCCGGCCTGCGCGAGCACGTGGCCGAACAGCGCGTGGTCGAAATCGTCGCCGCCGAGCGCGGAATCGCCGCCCGCGGCCAGCACTTCGAACACGCCCTTGGTCAGCTTCAGGATCGACAGGTCGAACGTGCCGCCGCCGAGGTCGTACACCGCGTAGAGGCCTTCGGCCGCGTTGTCGAGACCGTAGGCGATCGCGGCCGCGGTCGGTTCGTTCAGCAGACGCAGCACGTTGAGGCCCGCAAGACGCGCGGCGTCCTTCGTCGCCTGGCGCTGCGCGTCGTCGAAGTACGCGGGCACCGTGATCACCGCGCCGACCAGTTCGTCGCCGAGCGTGTCTTCCGCGCGGTAACGCAGCGTCGCGAGAATCTCGGCCGATACTTCGACCGGGCTCTTCACGCCGTCGATCGTGCGGATCTGCACCATGCCCGGTGCATCGACGAATTCGTAAGGCGCGTTCGCCGCGCCTTCGACTTCCGCCTTGCCACGGCCCATGAAGCGCTTGACCGACACGATCGTGTTGCGCGGATCGGTCGCGGCCTGTTCCTTCGCTTCGTGGCCGATGCGGCGGCCGCCCTGCTCCAGATAACGGACCACCGACGGCAGCAGCGCGCGGCCTGCCTCGTCCGGCAGCACTTCGGGCACGCTGTTGCGCACGGCCGCGACGAGCGAGTTCGTCGTGCCGAGATCGATCCCGACAGCGAGTCGCCGCTGGTGCGGCGCCGGCGCCATGCCCGGTTCGGAAATTTGCAGTAAAGCCATCTTGGTTCGTTCGGGCGCTCGGCCCGTTTGCTGCGCGTGCCGTGAGGCACGCGGTTAAGTTTCGAGGCGCTCGATCTGCGCGCCCACTTCCGACGCGACCCGTTCGATGAACATCAGCTGACGCACGGCTTCGGCGGCGGCCTGGTCGGCGGCGCTGTCGAGCAGCGTGCCGAGGCGCTCGAGGCGCACGCGTTTTTCGTCGCGCAGTTCGGCGAGCAGCGCATCGAGCGCGTCGACGTTGCGGGCGGCCGCGGCATCCTCGATGCCTTCGCGCCACTCCATCTGCTGCATCAGGAACGCGGGCTCCATCGCGGTATTGTTTTCGGCACCGATGTCGACGCCGCGCAGCGACAGCAGATAGGTCGCGCGCTTCAGCGGATCGCGCAGCGTGCGGTAGGCTTCGTTCGCACGGGTCGCCCATTGCATCGCGATGCGCTTTTGCGCGTCGCCGGCCGCCGCGAAGCGGTCCGGGTGAACCTGCGTCTGCACCGTGCGATATGCGCTGTCGAGCGCAGCCTCGTCGAGCGCGAATTGCGCCGGCAGGTGAAACAGATCGAAGTGGCTGTCTTTCAGCGAAACCATCGTCGCGTTCAATTCCGGTTCGTCGCGCGGCAAACGCCGCACATTAAAAAGGCGGCTCGTGCCGCCTCTTGCCCGCATCGCGCGGATACCCGCGTCACACGCGGAACGATTCGCCGCAACCGCACTCGTCCTTCACGTTCGGGTTGTTGAACTTGAACCCTTCGTTCAGGCCTTCGCGTGCGAAGTCGAGCTCGGTGCCGTCGATGTACGCGAGGCTCTTCGGGTCGACGACGACCTTCACGCCATGGCTCTCGAACACCTGATCCTCGGGGGCCAGCTCGTCGACATACTCGAGCTTGTACGCGAGCCCCGAGCACCCGGTCGTGCGAACGCCAAGCCGCAGGCCCACACCCTTGCCGCGACGGACGAGGTATTTCTGGACGTGCTGTGCTGCTTTTTCGGTCAGTGTAATTGCCATGATGTCCTTGCCGCGGCGCGCCACCCGGGCCCGCCGCGTTCCTTCACAAGCCGCTCGATGCCGCTCAGGCCGCTGCCTGATCGCCTTCCTTCGTGTCGTGGCGCTTCTTGTAGTCGGCCACGGCTGCCTTGATCGCGTCTTCCGCGAGAATCGAGCAGTGAATCTTCACCGGCGGCAGGGCCAGCTCTTCGGCGATCTGCGTGTTCTTGATCGACAGCGCCTCGTCGAGGGTCTTGCCCTTCACCCATTCGGTCACGAGCGAGCTCGACGCGATCGCCGAACCGCAGCCGTACGTCTTGAACTTCGCGTCTTCGATCACGCCGTCCGCGCCGACGCGGATCTGCAGCTTCATCACGTCGCCGCAGGCCGGCGCGCCGACCATGCCCGTGCCGACCGCGTCGTCGTCTTTCGCGAACGAACCGACGTTACGCGGGTTTTCGTAGTGATCCAGAACCTTGTTGCTGTATGACATGACTCAGACTCCTTGACTCGTTACGTCTGCGTGCGCAAATCCGCCCGCGAATGTATTCAATGCGGTGTTCAGTGTGCGGCCCATTCGATCGTCGACAGATCGATGCCTTCCTGATGCATTTCCCAGAGCGGCGACAGTTCGCGCAGCTTCGCGATCTTGCTGTTCAGCAGTGCGATCACGAAGTCGACGTCCTGCTCCGTCGTGAAGCGGCCGACCGTGAAGCGGATCGAGCTGTGCGCGAGTTCGTCGTTGCGGCCGAGTGCACGCAGCACGTACGACGGCTCCAGCGACGCCGACGTGCACGCCGAGCCCGACGACACCGCGACGTCCTTGATCGCCATGATCAGCGACTCGCCTTCGACGAAGTTGAAGCTGATGTTCAGGTTGTGCGGGACACGGTGCTCCATGTCGCCGTTCACGTACGTTTCCTCGATCTGCGACAGGCCGCGCAGCAGCTTGTCGCGCAGCATGCGGATGCGCTCGTTCTCGGTCGCCATTTCTTCACGCGCGATGCGGAACGCTTCGCCCATGCCGACGATCTGGTGCGTCGCCAGCGTGCCCGAACGCATGCCGCGCTCGTGGCCGCCGCCGTGCATCTGCGCTTCGATGCGCACGCGCGGCTTGCGGCGCACGTACAGCGCGCCGATGCCTTTCGGACCGTAAGTCTTGTGCGCCGAGAACGACATCAGGTCGACCTTCAGCTTCGCGAGGTCGATCTCGACCTTGCCGGTCGACTGTGCGGCGTCGACGTGGAACACGATGCCCTTCTCGCGGCAGATCTCGCCGATCGTCTCGATGTCCTGGATCACGCCGATCTCGTTGTTCACGTGCATGACCGACACGAGGATCGTGTCCGGGCGCAGCGCGGCCTTGAACACGTCGAGGTCGATCAGGCCGTCTTCCTTCACGTCGAGATAGGTGACTTCGAAGCCGTCGCGCTCGAGCTCGCGGCAGGTGTCGAGCACGGCCTTGTGTTCGGTCTTCACCGTGACGATGTGCTTGCCCTTGCCCTTGTAGAAGTTCGCGGCACCCTTGATGGCGAGGTTGTCCGACTCCGTCGCGCCGGACGTCCAGATGATCTCGCGCGGATCCGCGTTCACGAGCGCGGCCACCTGCTCGCGCGCTTCCTCGACCGCGCGTTCCGCGTCCCAGCCGTATGCGTGGCTGCGCGACGCCGGGTTGCCGAACTGCTCGCGCAGATACGGCACCATCTTGTCGACCACGCGCGGGTCGACCGGCGTCGTCGCGCTGTAATCCATATAGATGGGCAGGTGGAGAGTCTCTTGGGTCATCTGTCGCTCCGGGAATTCTGTGCAGGGACTATGTGCGTTATGGGGTGTGCGGCGCGTTCGCGCTCACGAACTCGCGATGTTGAACACCGAATTGGGACCGAGCGGCATCGTGCGCACCGGTTCGGCCGGCGCCGCGACGGGCTCCGGCGTGCGCCGGTCGCGCAGCACCGCGGGTGCGCCCTCGCGTGCGCGCTGCTGATCGACGAGATCCTGCAGCGATACCGAATCGAGGTATTCGACCATTTTCTGGTTCAGGGTCGACCACAGCTCGTGCGTCATGCAATGGCCGTCGGGCTGCTTCGAGCCGTCGCACGTGCCTTTGCCGCCGCACTGCGTGGCGTCGAGCGGTTCATCGACCGCGATGATGATGTCGGCGACGGTGACGTCCTGCGCGCGGCGCGCGAGGTTGTAGCCGCCGCCCGGGCCGCGCACGGATTCGACGATTTCATGCCTGCGCAGCTTGCCGAACAGCTGTTCGAGATACGAGAGCGAAATCCGCTGGCGCTGGCTGATGCCTGCAAGCGTCACCGGGCCCTGCTCCTGGCGCAGTGCCAAGTCAATCATCGCCGTGACGGCGAAACGGCCTTTGGTGGTGAGTCTCATGGTGTCTAGGGGACTGCAATCTTGACGATTTTGGTCAAGTATAAATATTTGACGTTTTTAGTCAAGTATCCATGTCTTCGACAGGGTATTCGCAAATCGCTGAATACGCCCCGCCGCGATCAGCGTGCGGCGCCGCGCTGGAGGGTGTCCAGCAGGCCCGCGCACGCGTGCTCGACCTGGTCGAGCACCTGTTCGAAGCCCTGCGCGCCGCCGAAATAAGGATCCGCCACTTCGGTCTCGGTCGCGCCCGGCGCGAATTCCATCAAGAGGCGCACCTTGTCGCGATGCTCGGGCGGGCAGCGCCGCCGCAATTCCGCGAAATTGGCTTCATCCATCGCCAGCAGCAGATCGAACCGCTCGAAATCCACCGCGCTCACCTGCCGCGCCCGCAGCGCCGACAGGTCGTAGCCGCGGGTGCGGGCCGCCGCCTGCGCACGCGTGTCGGGCGGCTCGCCGACGTGCCAGTCGCCGGTCCCGGCCGAGTCGATCGCGATCCGGTCGGCCAGCCCGGCCGCATCGACCTGGTGGCGCATCACGCCTTCGGCCGTGGGCGAACGGCAGATGTTGCCGAGACAGACGAAACAGATCGCAACGCGGGTCATCGCACTATCGAAAAGCCGCGGCGAACCGCGCGGAAGAAGAACGCGCCATTATACAAAGGCGCCCGGAATCGCGCCGCCGCGCAAAGCGACGGCGGCGTGCCTTACAGCGCCTTGGGTGCGGCGAGCACGACGTCGCCGGATACGGTCGGCAACGGCTTCGCCGCGTCGCCGACCAGCCCGAACGACACCGCGCGCGCGAGCTCGGCCGATGCCTGATGAACGGCGAGCGGGCCACGCGACGGCGCGTCGGCCATCGCGTGCAGATAAGCGACCGCGGCGAGCGGAACGACGATTGCCAGCGGCCAGTACATCGATATTGTCTTTCTCATGATGCGGCTCCTTGACCTCATGCCCCGAAACCCGATTCCGGGGACTACAGGCAGGATTCTATAGGCCGCACCTATCGAGATAAATACATGAATAGCGAACGCACTGTTGTCGCTCGATGAACAGTCGTCAGCCGAGGTGGCTTTGCGATGCCGCGTACAGTTCGCGGAAGGTGCGTCCGGTCGGCGTCGGCATGTCGCGCGTGTCCATCCAGCCGCCCATCATCGGCAGGCGCCGCAGCGTGCCGCCATTGCCGCCCAGCCGCTCGAGGATGCGCACCGCGAGCTTGGTCGTGAGCGCGTACAGCATCGGCCGGCGCGCGACAAAGCCCCACGCGGCGAGCGCGGCGCGCTCGCGCCACGGCCGCAGATGCCGCTCGACCTGTTTCTCGCGCAGCGTGCGCAGCAAGTGCGACAACGGGATCCCGGCCGGGCACACGCTGTCGCATTCGCCACACAGCGTCGCGGCCTGCGGCAGGTCGAGCGCTCGATCGAGCCCCACGTAGCTCGGCGTCAGCACCGAGCCCATCGGGCCCGGATAGACCCATCCGTACGCGTGCCCGCCGACCTTCTGATATACCGGGCAGTGGTTCATGCATGCGCCGCAGCGGATGCAGCGCAGCATCTCCTGGAACTGGCCGCCGATCAGTCCCGTGCGACCGCCGTCGACGAGCACCACGTAGTTGTGCTCCGGACCGTCCTCGTCGCCGGGGCCGCGCGGCCCGGTGAGCAGCGAGAAATAGTTCGAGGTCTTCTGCCCGGTCGCCGAGCGCGGCAGCAGACGCATCGCGGTCGCGAGATCCTCGAGCGTCGGCAGCACCTTCTCGATGCCCGTCACCGCGACATGCACGCGGGGCATCACCGTGCACATCCCTTCGTTGCCTTCGTTCGTGACGACCGCGACCGACCCCGTCTCGGCGATCACGAAGTTGCCGCCCGTCACCCCCATGTCGGCCGACAGGAAATGCGGACGCAGCACCTCACGCGCCTCGCGCGTCATGTCGGGAATCTCGGTCAGCCGCTCGCGGTGGTGCGTGCGCGCGAACAGGTCCGCAATCTCGTCCTTGTCCTTGTGCACGACGGGCGCAATGATGTGGCTCGGCGGCTCGTTGTCGTTGATCTGCAGGATGTATTCGCCGAGGTCGGTCTCGATCGACTGCACGCCCATCTCGGCGAGCACCGCGTTCAGGCGCATTTCCTCGGACACCATCGACTTCGTCTTGATGACCTTCTTCACGTCGTGGCGTCGCGCGATGTCGGCGACGAGCCGCGCGGCGTCGGCGGTCGTTTCCGCGAACAGCACCGTCGTGCCGCGCCGCGTCGCCTCGCGTTCGAACGCCTCGAGCCACACGTCGAGATTCTCCAGCGCACGGTCGCGGCGCGCCTTCAGCGCGGCGCGCGTCGCCTGGAAGTCGATCGCGGTCATCGCGTCGGCGCGTGCGGACACGAACTTCGTCGACAGCTTCTTCAGGTTCTGCTGCAGGCGCTGGTCGGCCAGCTTCTGGCCGGCACGGGCCTTGAAATGCATCGATTGGACTTGCATCGCGGTATCGGGGAAAAGTGAGCGGAACCGGGCGTCAGACGTCGCCCGCCAGCACCTGCGCGACGTGCAGCACGCGCGTGTCGCGGTCGCCCGTGCGGCGCAACCGCCCTTCGATGTTCAGCATGCAGCCGAGATCGCCGAGCACGACGGCGCCCGCGCCCGATGCGCGCACGTTCGCGCATTTCTCATCCGCGATGGCCGCCGAAATGTCGCCGTACTTGACCGCGAACGTGCCGCCGAAGCCGCAGCAGTGCTCGCAGTCCTTCATCTCGGTGACGGCCACGCCGCGCTGCGCGAGCAACGCGCGCGGCTGCGCCTTCACGCCGAGCTCGCGCAGGCCCGAGCACGAGTCGTGATAGGTGACGGGCCCCGTGAATTCGCCGGGCGCAAGCGTCACCTTCGCGACGTTCGCGAGGAAATCGGTCAGTTCATAGACTTTCTGCTGAAATCGCGCATAGCGCCCCATCAGTTCGGGGTCGTCGCGGAACAGGTCGCCGTAGTGCGTGCGGATCATGCCGCCGCACGAGCCCGACGGCGCGACGACGTAGTCGAACTGCTCGAACTCGCGCAGCGTCTTTTCCGCGAGATCGCGTGCGAGCGCGCGGTCGCCCGAGTTGTAGGCCGGCTGGCCGCAGCAGGTTTGCGCGGGCGGCACGAACACCTCGTAGCCGGCTTCGCGAATCAGTTTCAGCGCGGAAAAACCGATTTCCGGACGCATCAGGTCGACCAGGCAGGTCACGAACAAACCGACTCGCATATGCGCTCCTTCGAGAAAACGGCTCTCATTATCCGCCGTTTGGCCGGCAAGACCAACGCCGGCGCGCGCGCAAGCACGCACGGCCGGAAACGAGGACTTCCTCGAACGGCGTTCGCTTTTTTCACGATACGAGATACAATCGACGCAACCACCGCTTGATGCGTCAACCGATTCTCCCCCGACATGAGCCAACCCACCCCGGATTCCAAAACGTCGATCCAGGTGATCGAACGCATGATGCGGCTGCTGGACGCGCTCGCCGCGCACAGCGACCCCGTCAGCCTGAAGGAGCTTGCGCAGCGCACCGAGTTGCATCCGTCGACCGCGCACCGCATCCTCAACGACATGGTGACCTGCCGCCTCGTCGACCGCTCCGACCCCGGCACCTACCGGCTCGGCATGCGGCTGCTCGAGCTCGGCAACCTCGTGAAGGCGCGCCTGTCGGTACGCGACGCCGCGCTGATGCCGATGCGCGAACTGCACCGCCTGACCGGCCAGACCGTGAACCTGTCGGTACGCCAGGGCGACGAAATCGTCTATATCGAGCGCGCGTATTCGGAGCGCTCGGGGATGCAGGTCGTCCGCGCGATCGGCGGCCGCGCGCCGCTGCACCTGACGTCGGTCGGCAAGCTGTTTCTCGCGGTCGACGAAACGTCGCGCGTGCGCGCCTACGCGACGCGCACCGGGCTGTCCGGCCATACGCAGAACAGCATTACCGACATCGCGAAGCTCGAGCGCGAACTGACGCTCGTGCGCCAGCAATCGTGCGCGCGTGACAACGAGGAACTGGAGCTGGGCGTGCGCTGTATCGCGGCCGGCATCTACGACGACTCGGGCAAGCTCGTCGCGGGCCTCTCGCTGTCGGCACCGGCCGATCGCCTGCAGGACGCGTGGCTCGGCCAGTTGAGCCGCACCGCCCTCACCATTTCGGAATCGCTCGGCTATCGGCCGGAGCCCGCGAAGGACGCCGAAGGGCTGCAACGGCACGCATGACCCGCACCGCCCGCCGCACTGCGGCCGGACGAAAAAAAGCCCCGCGATTGCGGGGCTTTTTCTTTGCGGCGACGGTACGGCGGCGAACCGCCGTGGCGCGATCAGGTGCCGCCGCTCGCCGTGTTGGCCGCCGTCAGGCGCTCGCCGCCGCCGGCGTCGAGCCAGTTGCGCAGGCGCGCCGCGTCGGCGAAACGCGAATACTTGCCGAACGAATCCAGCAGCACCATCACCATCGGCCGGCCGTGGATCGTCGCCTGCATCACGAGACATTCGCCTGCCTCGTTGATGAAGCCCGTCTTCTGCAGGCCGATGTCCCACGAGCCGTTGCCGCGGATCAGCGCGTTCGTGCTGTTGTAGACCAGATTGCGCTTGCCCGTATTGACGTCGTACGTGCGATCGGTCGAGAACTGGCGAATCATCGGGTACTGGTACGCCGCGTTGACCATCTTGACGAGGTCGCGCGCGCTCGACACGTTCGAGCTCGACAGACCCGTCGAATTCTCGAAGTGCGTGTCGTTCATGCCGAGCGACTTCGCCTTCGCGTTCATCGCGGCGATGAATGCCGGACGGCCACCCGGGTAGTAGCGCGACAGCGCGGCAGCGGCACGGTTTTCCGACGCCATCAGCGCGATGTGGAGCATGTCCTCGCGCGACAGGACCGAGCCGACCGACAGGCGCGAGCCCGTGCCCTTTTCGTAGTCGCGGTCTTCGTCGGTGACTTCGAGCTGGTCGGTCATCGGCGATTTCGCGTCGAGCACGACCATCGCCGTCATCAGCTTCGAGATCGACGCGATCGGCACGACGGCGTGCGAATTCTTGTCGAACAGCGGCTCGCCGGTGTTCTGGTCGACGACGTACGCGACGCTCGAGCGCAGCGCGAGCGCGTCCGGCGTGTCGTGCAGGCCGAATGCCTGACCGACCGTCGGGCGACGCGGCTGGAACGCGACCTTGCGCACCGCACCGCGGTGGCCGTGCACGTTCGACGCGAGCGTCGCGCGCTTGCGCGTTGCCTTCGGCGCATCGGCCGACGCGACGTTGGCGGATTTCGCGGAGGCGGCCTTCACCGTCTTCTTCTTCGCCGAAGAAGTGGAAGCGGCTTTCTTGGCGGCCTGATGGGTCTTCGCAGTGGCGGCAAAGGCGTCAGCGGGTGCGACGGACGCAGCGGTCGCCAGCAAGGCGACGGCGACCGACACAGCCGTGCCGAGCGTCATGCTCTGCAACAATCTGCGCGGTGAAAACGATTCGGCTTTCATTGGGGTCTGGACAAAGCGGGCGGGAGTTTCCGCAAGTGTAGTTAAAGCTGAAAAAAAGAGCAATATTAGGCACTTACCGATCGTCGTTAAACCGGAATGTAAGAGTTGACCAACGACGAGTCGATCAACCCTCCCGCTCCCATCGAAAAAATTGATGAGATGCGCTGCCCGACAGCACCCGTCTCCCGATTACCACACGGTTAATTGAGATAACGTCACTTTGGCGACGAATTAAAGCGGGGAAAGTACGTACCCGGCGCTCGGTGTGCCTGCGGCACCGGTGTCGACCGCGGCGGCGGCACATCGCCACGGCACGCGCAGTGAAACGGCGCGCTTTTCGACAGGAACAGAAGCATAACGTTCCACATGCCTGTCAGGTTTACCTGTGCATGATCATGGTGCGCCGCGCCTTCCCCGGCCCGGTGCGCACCATGTGGGATCACGTCTGAAACCGATTCCGGATGGGCCTGATAACTCGTTGTTTTATCGATAATTTGTCGCGATTGTGCAACGCACAAAAAGTACTTGACAAGCGTTTTCTCTGCCCTAAAATACGACTCATTGCTGCGTTGCACAAAGCACGCGCATCCGTGGTTCCCCAGCGTAGTGCCCCTTACCCTGCGATCGACGCGATCGCTTTTCAGGAGCTTGACATGTCCTTGCTGACCCCCGAGCAAATCGCCGCCGCACAGAAAGCCAACCTCGAAAGCCTGTTCGGTCTGACGACCAAGGCGTTCGAAGGCGTCGAAAAGCTGATCGAACTCAACCTGCAGGTCGTGAAGTCGTCGCTGGCGGAAAGCCAGGAAAACGCGCAGCGCCTGCTGTCGGTGAAGGACGCGCAGGAACTGATCGCGCTGCAAGCGAGCCTGTCGCAGCCGGTCGCGGAAAAGGTGCTGTCGTACAGCCGTCACCTGTATGAAATCGCGTCGTCGACGCAAGCCGAGTTCGCGAAGGTTGCCGAAGCGCAATTCGAAGAGCAGAACAAGAAGGTCCAGGCGCTCGTCGACAACGTCGCGAAGAACGCCCCGGCCGGTTCGGAAACGGCTGTCGCCGCCCTGAAGTCGGCGCTGAACGCAGCGAACACGACGTACGAAACGGTCCAGAAGGCTGCCAAGCAAGCCGTCGAGATCGCCGAAACGAACTTCAACGCGGCTGCCGCTGTCGCGACGAAGGCTGCGAGCGCTGCTGCATCGCGCCGTTCGAGCAAGCCGGCCGCGTAAGCGCCCCCTGCTCCTGAAGAAGCCGCGCACTGCGCGGCTTTTTTTCGTTTCCGGCGTCGGAACATCCGGGCATCCGGTCGTCGCCGGCGCGTTGGGACACTGCCGTCGGCTGCAGGCAAAAGAAAACGCCGCCGTCCGGATATCCCGGGCGGCGGCGTTTTTTCGTGGCCGGCACGAGGCCGGCCATGCCGGTCGCGTTACTTCTTGCGTTGCGGCGGCAGGTCCGTGCAGACGCCTTCGTACAGCTCGGCGGCCATGCCGACCGATTCGCCGAGCGTCGGGTGCGGATGGATCGTCTTGCCGATGTCTTCCGCGTCCGCGCCCATCTCGACGGCGAGGCACACTTCGCTGATCAGGTCGCCCGCGTTCAGGCCGACGATACCGCCGCCGATCACGCGATGGGTTTCCTCGTCGAAGATCAGCTTCGTGAAGCCTTCGTCGCGGCCGTTCGCGATCGCGCGGCCCGATGCGGCCCACGGGAACACGGCCTTGCCGTACTTGATGCCTTCGGCCTTGCACTGGTCTTCCGTCTTGCCGGCCCAGGCCACTTCCGGATCCGTGTACGCCACCGACGGGATCTGCAGCGCGTCGAAGTACGCCTTCTCGCCGTGCGCGGCTTCCGCTGCGACGTGGCCTTCATGCACGGCCTTGTGCGCGAGCATCGGCTGACCGACGATGTCGCCGATCGCGAAGATGTGCGGGACGTTCGTGCGCATCTGCTTGTCGACGTCGATGAAGCCGCGGTCGGTGACCGCGACGCCGGCCTTGTCGGCACCGATCTTCTTGCCGTTCGGGCTGCGGCCCACCGCGACGAGCACGAGGTCGTAGCGCTGCGCTTCCGCCGGCGCCTTCTCGCCCTCGAACTTCACGTAGATGCCGTCTTCCTTCGCTTCCGCGCCGACCGTCTTGGTCTTCAGCATCACGTTGCCGAAGCGCTTCGCGTTGTACTTTTCCCAGACCTTCACGAGATCGCGGTCCGCGCCCATCATCAGGCCGTCCATCATTTCGACGACGTCGATCTCGGTGCCGAGCGTCGAGTACACCGTCGCCATTTCGAGGCCGATGATGCCGCCGCCGATCACGAGCATGCGCTTGGGCAGTTGACGCAGTTCGAGCGCGCCCGTCGAATCGACGACGCGCGGGTCTTCCGGCATGAACGGCAGCTTCACTGCCTGCGAGCCGGCAGCGATGATCGCCTGCTTGAACTTGACGACCTTCTTGCCGTTTTCGCCCTGCACTTCCATGTGATACGGATCGACGAATGCGCCGACGCCGGTGACCACTTCGACCTTGCGCGCCTTCGCCATGCCGGCGAGGCCCGTCGTCAGCTTCTTGACCACGCCGCCCTTGAAGTCGCGCAGCTTGTCGAGATCGACCTGCGGCTTGCCGAACGAGATGCCGTGCGCCGCGAGCGCTTCGGCTTCCTCGACGACGAGCGCCGTGTGCAGCAGTGCCTTCGACGGAATGCAACCGACGTTCAGGCAGACGCCGCCGAGCGTCGAGTAGCGTTCGACCAGCACCGTCTTCATGCCGAGGTCGGCTGCGCGGAACGCGGCCGAATAGCCGCCGGGGCCGGCGCCGAGCACGAGCATGTCGCACTCGATGTCGGCGGAGCCGCTGTAGCTGCCGGCTTGCGGCGCGGGTGCCGCAGCGGCGGCGGGCGCAGCGGCCGGAGCCGGTGCTGCGGCCTTAGCGGGTTCGGCTGCTTTCGCCGGAGCGGCGGCGCCTGCCGAAGCTTCGACGATGGCGATGACCGTGCCTTGCGAGACTTTCTCGCCGGCCTTGACCTTGACTTCCTTGACCGTGCCGGCGACGTCGCTGGGCACTTCCATGGAGGCCTTGTCCGATTCGAGCGTGATGAGCGTTTGCTCTTTTTCGATCACGTCGCCCGGCTTCACGTTGACTTCGATGACATCGACGCCGCTGAAATCGCCGATATCCGGAACCTTGACTTCGATGAGACTCATTACTGTCCCCTTCTTGATTAGCTGCAGACAGAGAGGGAGCCGCTCGCGGAAGAACTACGGTCTGACAAGAGAACGCACACTTGGGCAGGACCACCTTTGCCGTCCGCCCAAGGACGCGCCTTTCTTTTGGTTACTTTTCTTTGGAAGACAAAGAAAAGTGACCGCCGCCCCGCGCAGGGGCGACGATAGCAGACCGTCAAGAAAGCCAGTTCAACGACAGGGCGTGGATCACCGAAAGAAAACCCACGCCCCGCGAGCACGCTCCCCGCTCATCAAAGAATGATGCGACGGAAATCGGCGAGCAACGCACCGAGATACGCATTGAACCGCGCGGCTTCCGCGCCATCGATGACACGATGGTCATACGACAGCGACAGCGGCAGCGTCAGACGCGGCACGAACTGCTTGCCGTCCCACACCGGCTTCATCTGACCGCGCGACAACCCGAGGATCGCGACTTCCGGCGCGTTGATGATCGGCGTGAAGTTGGTGCCGCCGATGCCGCCGAGCGACGAGATCGAGAAGCAGCCGCCCTGCATCTGGTCCGGCTTCAGCTTGCCGTCGCGCGCGGCCTTCGACAGCTCGGCCATTTCCTTCGCGATGTCGACGAGGCCCTTCTTGTCCGCGTCGCGGATCACCGGCACGACGAGACCGTTCGGCGTGTCCGCGGCGAAACCGATGTGGTAGTACTGCTTGAACACCAGGTTGTCGCCGTCGAGGCTCGCGTTGAAGGTCGGGAACTTCTTCAGCGCCGCGACGACCGCCTTGATCACGAATGCGAGCATCGTGAACTTCACGCCGGCCTTCTCGTGCTCCTTGTTCAGCTGCACGCGCAGCGCTTCGAGCTCGGTGATGTCCGCTTCGTCGTTGTTCGTGACGTGCGGGATCATCACCCAGTTGCGATGCAGGTTCGCGCCCGAGATCTTCTTGATGCGCGACAGCGGCTTCGCCTCGAACGGGCCGAACTTCGCGAAGTCGACCTTCGGCCACGGCAGCAGGTTCAGCTCGCCGCCGCCTGCCGGCGCGGCTGCCGCGCCCGGCGCTGCGCGCTGGCCCGTCATCACGCCCTTCACGAAGCCCGTGATGTCGTCCTTCGTGATACGGCCCTTCGGACCGCTACCCTGCACGCGTGCGACTTCGACGCCGAGTTCGCGCGCGAATTTGCGCACGGACGGCGATGCGTGGCTCGCGCGATACTCGCCCGACGGTGCAGCGGCCGGCGCGGCAGCAGCCGGAGCCGGCGCGGCCTTCGCGGGGGCCGGTGCGGCGGCGGGTGCCGGCGCTGCTGCGGCCGGTGCCGGTGCGCTCGCTTGCGGCGCGGCGGCCGGCGCGGCGCCGGCGGCGTCGAGCAGCACGATCAGCGTGCCTTCCGACACCGAGTCGCCCACCTTGACCTTGATTTCCTTCACGACGCCGGCGGCCGGGCTCGGCACGTCCATCGTCGCCTTGTCCGATTCGAGCGTGACGAGCGACTGCTCCTTCTCGACCGTGTCACCGACCTTCACGCCGATCTCGATCACCGGGACGTCCTTGTAGTCGCCGATGTCGGGCACCTTCACCTCGAGCGTGCCGCCCGACGCAGCAGGAGCGGCAGCCGGCGCGGCTGCGGCCGGTGCCGGAGCTGCCGCCGGAGCCGGCGCTGCTGCCGGCGCGGCCGCGCCGTTCACCTGCGCCGCGGCGCCGCCTTCGAGCAGGATGATCAGCGAGCCTTCCGATACGGAATCGCCCACCTTGATCTTCACTTCCTTGACCGTGCCGGCTGCCGGGCTCGGGACGTCCATCGTCGCCTTGTCCGACTCGAGCGTGACGAGCGACTGCTCGGGCTCGACCGTGTCGCCCACCTTCACGAGCACCTCGATGACGGGCACGTCCTTGTAATCGCCGATATCCGGCACCTTCACTTCGATCGCTTGACTCATCTTTTTGTGTCTCCATGGCCGCGCGCGCCCCTCCCGGAAGCGGCGCGCGGCATCACACGGCGCGTGTGCGTTAAACGGTCATCGGGTTGGGCTTCGACGGATCGAGGTTGTACTTGGCAATCGCGTCCGCGACCACCTTGCGCTCGATCGTGCCTTCGTCGGCCAGCGCGTTCAGCGCGGCGACGGTGACCCAGTGACGGTCGACTTCGAAGAAGTGACGCAGCTTCTCGCGGGTGTCCGAACGACCGAAGCCGTCCGTGCCCAGCACGACGAAGCGGCGATCGATCTGGCCGCGGATCTGGTCGACCAGCGCGCGCACGTAGTCGGTCGATGCGATGACCGGGCCTTGCGTGTCCTTCAGGCACTTCTGCACGTGCGACAGGCGACGCTCTTCGGTCGGATGGAGCAGATTCCAGCGCTCGATTTCGTGACCTTCACGCGCGAGTTCGGTGAAGCTCGGCACGCTCCACAGGTCGGCCGCGACACCCCAGTCGTTCTTCAGCAGGTCGGCGGCGGCGATCACTTCGTTGAAGATCGTGCCCGCGCCGAGCAGCTGCACGCGCGGCGCCTTCTGGTCGGCGTCCGCCTTCTTGAACGCGTACATGCCCTTGATGATGTCGGCCGCCACGTGCTCGCCCTGCGGAATCGCCGGGTGCTCGTAGTTCTCGTTCATCACCGTGATGTAGTAGTACACGTCTTCCTGGTCCTGCACCATGCGGCGCAGACCGTCCTGGATGATCACCGCGAGTTCGTAGCCGAACGTCGGGTCGTAGCTCACGCAGTTCGGCACCGATGCCGCCCACAGGAGCGAGTGACCGTCTTCGTGCTGCAGGCCTTCGCCGTTCAGCGTCGTGCGGCCCGCGGTGCCGCCGAGCAGGAAGCCGCGCGAGCGCATGTCGCCCGCCGCCCATGCCAGGTCGCCGATCCGCTGGAAGCCGAACATCGAATAGAAGATGTAGAACGGCACCATGATCTCGCCGTGCGTCGAATACGACGTCGCCGCCGCGATCCAGTCGCACATGCCGCCCGCTTCGTTGATGCCTTCCTGCAGGATCTGGCCGGTTTCCGATTCCTTGTAGAACATCAGCTGGTCGGAATCTTCCGGCACGTACTTCTGGCCTTCCTGGTTCCAGATACCGATCTGGCGGAACAGGCCTTCCATGCCGAACGTACGCGATTCGTCCGGGACGATCGGCACGACGCGCTTGCCCAGCGCCTTGTCCTTCAGCAGGATGTTCAGGATCCGCACGAACGCCATCGTCGTCGAGATCTCGCGGCCTTCGCCCGTGCCCTTCAGCAGCGGCTCGAATGCGTCGAGCGCCGGCACCGGCAGCGACGTCGCCTTCTCGCGGCGATGCGGCAGGTAGCCGCCGAGGTCCATGCGCTTCTGGCGCATGTATTCGAGTTCCTTCGAACCTTCCTCGAACTTCAGGTACGGCACGTCGGCGATCTGCTCGTCGGTGATCGGCAGGCGGAACTGGTCACGGAACTTCTTCAGTTGCTCGACCGGCAGCTTCTTCTGCTGGTGCGTGATGTTCATCGCCTGGCCCGACTCGCCCATCCCGTAGCCTTTGATGGTCTTCGCGAGGATGACGGTCGGCGCGCCCTTCGTGTTGGTCGCTTCGTGGAATGCCGCGTAGATCTTGTGCGGATCGTGGCCGCCACGGTTCAGCGCCCAGATGTCGTCGTCCGACCAGTCGGCGACGAGCGCCTTCAGTTCAGGCGTGTTGAAGAAGTGCTCGCGTACGAACGCGCCCGACTCCGACTTGTACGTCTGGTATTCGCCGTCGACGACTTCCATCATGCGGCGCATCAGCGCGCCCGTCTTGTCGCGTGCGAACAGCGCATCCCAGCGGCTGCCCCAGATGACCTTGATCACGTTCCAGCCGGCGCCGCGGAATTCCGATTCCAGTTCCTGGATGATCTTGCCGTTGCCGCGCACCGGGCCGTCGAGACGCTGCAGGTTGCAGTTGATCACGAACACGAGGTTGTCGAGCTTCTCGCGGCTCGCCATGCCGATCGCGCCGAGCGATTCCGGCTCGTCCGTCTCGCCGTCGCCGAGGAACGCCCAGACCTTGCGGCCGGCGGTCTTCGCGATGCCGCGCGATTCCAGGTACTTCATGAAGCGTGCCTGGTAGATCGCCATGATCGGGCCGAGCCCCATCGACACGGTCGGGAACTGCCAGAAGTCCGGCATCAGCCACGGGTGCGGGTACGACGAGATGCCCTTGCCGTCGACTTCCTGGCGGAAGCTGTCGAGCTGCTCTTCCGACAGGCGGCCGAGCAGGAACGCGCGCGAGTACACGCCCGGCGACGAGTGGCCCTGCACGAACACGAGATCGCCGCCGTGCTGGTCCGATGCCGCGTGCCAGAAGTGGTTGTAGCCGACGTCATAGAGCGTCGCGGCCGATGCGAACGATGCGATGTGACCGCCGACGTTCGTGTCCTTGCCTGCGCGCAGCACCATCGCCAGCGCGTTCCAGCGCGTGTACGAACGGATGCGGTGCTCGACGTCCTGGTCGCCCGGAATCTTCGCCTGGGCTTCGACCGGGATCGTGTTGATGTACGGGGTGTTGGCGGAGAACGGCAGGTGTTCGCCGTGCATGCGGGCGAATTCGATCTGCTTTTCGATCAGGTAGTGCGCGCGGCCGGTGCCCACGGAGGAGATCACGCCGTCGAGCGACTCGAGCCATTCAACGGTTTCTTGCGGGTCGTCGTCACGATCGGCGGCGACATATTTCATCACTTCGTTCGGTACAGCGGACATTCTCGTCTCCTGGGTCCTGGAATGTGAGGATCGCTCTCGTGCAGACGACGCGACGCGGCCGGCTGCGGGCAAGCTCCGACGGATTGTAATGATCGTGTACGGCCACGCGCAACAAAATTTTCGAATTGTGAGATCTTTTCTCGCAATGCGGAATATTGCTGCGCTGCACCCTCGTATCGGGCCTCTCCGGCACGCGCCGCGAGCACAAATCCGTTTCCGTTCAACATATCCGGTATGGGTTTTCCATGTATTGCGCTGCGCTACAATCCTGCCATGTTGACCGATCGGCTTTTCGCACGCTCGGCGCGACCGTCGGGCCCGCCGGCGGAGTCGCAGCCGTCCCGCTGGCACCACGGACCGTGGTGGTCCAACTCCTATTTGCTGACGCCGCTGCTGTCGATCCTCGTGTTCCTCGTGGTGATGAGCCTGATTCTATGGAGCCTCAATCGCCGCGAACAGCAGCAGCAGGAAGACACCCTGTTCCGTAACGTCGCGTGGGCGCAGCAGCAGATCCGCCTGTCGATGACGGGCGCGCAGGAGCAGCTGCAGGCGCTGTCGCGCGATCTCGCGTCCGGCCGCCTCGACCAGAACGCATTCCAGATGGCGGTCGCGGACGTGATGCAGACGCATCCGGAAATCCTCTATCTGAACTGGTACACCGCGCCCGGCGTGCAGCGCTGGCCGACCGTGCACCCGCCGCTGCTCGGCCAGCGGCTCGCGAAGCCCGGCGACGCGCAGATGCAGGACGCCGTGCGCGGCGCGTACGACGAGGCGCGCAGCACGCGCCGCCAGGCCTATTCGCCGCTGATCTACGACGACTTCGGCAACGGCTTCATCACGCTGCAGACGCCCGTGATGCGCGGCGACCGCGAATATCTCGGCTCGATCGCCGCGGTGTTCTCGGTCGAAGGGATCCTGAAGCACGACATCCCGCAGGAGCTGTCGTCGAAGTACAAGATCTCGATCACCGACTCGAACAACCGCGAGCTGTCCTCCACGTCGACGCGCCCGCGCCTGCCGCGCGACTCCCACTACGACCTGCCGCTCGATCCGCCCGGCCAGGGGCTGACCGTGCGCGTGTACGCATTCCCGCAGCTCACGAACCTGACCAACAACACGCTCGTGTGGCTGGTCGCCGGCCTGTCGTGCTTCGTGCTGTGGAGCCTCTGGAGCCT
This sequence comes from Burkholderia sp. RF7-non_BP4, assembly GCF_001521935.1. Taxonomy (NCBI): domain Bacteria; kingdom Pseudomonadati; phylum Pseudomonadota; class Betaproteobacteria; order Burkholderiales; family Burkholderiaceae; genus Burkholderia; species Burkholderia sp. RF7-non_BP4. The sequence goes on from NZ_LOTA01000094.1 coordinate 91,860, forward strand.
GTGGAAGCACACGCGCCAGCGCTTCGAGGCGCAGCAGGCGCTGTACGCGGAAGCATTCTTCCGCCGCGCGATGGAAAACTCGGTGCTGATCGGCATGCGCGTGCTCGACATGCACGGCCGCATCACGCACGTGAACCCCGCGTTCTGCCGGATGACGGGCTGGGACGAGACCGACCTCGTCGGCAAGGTCGCGCCGTTCCCGTACTGGCCGCGCGACGCCTACCCGGAAATGCAGCGCCAGCTCGACATGACGCTGCGCGGCAAGGCGCCGAGCTCGGGCTTCGAGCTGCGCGTGCGGCGCAAGAACGGCACGCTGTTCCATGCGCGCCTCTACGTGTCGCCGCTGATCGACAGCTCGGGCCGCCAGACCGGCTGGATGTCGTCGATGACCGACATCACCGAGCCGAAGCGCGCGCGAGAGGAACTCGCGGCCGCGCACGAGCGCTTCACGACGGTGCTCGAAAGCCTCGACGCCGCCGTGTCGGTGCTCGCCGCCGACGAAGCCGAGCTGCTGTTCGCGAACCGCTACTACCGCCATCTGTTCGGGATCCGCCCGGACGGCCACCTGGAGCTGTCCGGCGGCGGCTTCGACCGCGCGCAGGCGTCGTCCGACTCGATCGACATGGTCGACGCGTTCGCGGGCCTGCCGGCCGCCGCGCTGACGAGCAGCACGGCCGACGCGCAGGAGGTGTACGTCGAGAGCATCCAGAAGTGGTTCGAGGTGCGCCGCCAGTACATCCAGTGGGTGGACGGCCACCTCGCGCAGATGCAGATCGCGACCGACATCACGACCCGCAAGAAGGCGCAGGAACTCGCGCACCAGCAGGAGGAGAAGCTGCAATTCACGAGCCGATTGATGACGATGGGCGAAATGGCGTCGTCGATTGCTCACGAATTGAACCAGCCGCTCGCCGCGATCAACAACTACTGCTCGGGCACGCTCGCGCTCGTGAAGAGCGGCCGCGGCACGCCCGAGACGCTGCAGCCCGCGCTGGAAAAGACCGCGCAGCAGGCGCTGCGCGCGGGGATGATCGTCAAGCGGATTCGCGAATTCGTGAAGCGCAGCGAGCCGAAGCGCCAGCCGGCGCGGGTCGCGGACATCGTCGCCGACGCGGTCGGGCTCGCCGAAATCGAGGCCAGGAAGCGCAGGATCCGGATCGTCACGGAAATCCTCGCAAGAATGCCTATTATTTATGTCGACCCCGTGCTGATCGAGCAGGTGCTCGTTAACCTGATGAAGAACGCGGCCGAGGCGATGGCCGACGTGAAGCCGGCGTCGGCGGACGGCGTGATCCGCGTCGTCGCCGACATCGACGCGGGTTTCGTCGACATCCGCGTGATCGACCAGGGTCCGGGCGTGGACGAAGCGACCGCCGAACGCCTGTTCGAACCGTTTTACAGCACCAAGTCCGACGGCATGGGCATGGGGCTGAACATCTGCCGTTCGATCATCGAATCGCATCGGGGGCGTCTGTGGGTGGTCAACAATGTCGAACCGGACGGCCGCATTTCCGGCGCGACATTCCACTGCAGCCTGCCCATTGGGGAACCCGCTGATCTCGGCCAAGGGGGGCGCGAGGCATCGGCATCACATACCGTTACGGGAGAACTATGAATAGCCCTGTCACCACCACTCAGGAAACTGTCTTCGTCGTCGACGACGACGAGGCCGTACGGGACTCGCTGCGCTGGCTGCTGGAGGCGAACGGCTATCGCGTGCAATGCTTCTCGAGCGCCGAGCAGTTCCTCGATGCCTATCAGCCGGCGCAGCAGGCCGGCCAGATCGCCTGCCTGATCCTCGACGTGCGGATGTCGGGCATGAGCGGCCTCGAACTGCAGGAACGCCTGATCGCGGACAACGCCGCGCTGCCGATCATCTTCGTCACGGGCCACGGCGACGTGCCGATGGCAGTGTCGACGATGAAAAAGGGTGCGATGGACTTTATCGAGAAACCGTTCGACGAGGCCGAGCTGCGCAAGCTCGTCGAGCGGATGCTCGACAAGGCCCGAAGCGAAAGCAAGAGCGTCCAGGAACAGCGCGCCGCGAGCGAGCGCCTGTCGAAGCTGACCGCGCGCGAGCAGCAGGTGCTCGAGCGGATCATCGCCGGCCGCCTGAACAAGCAGATCGCCGACGATCTCGGGATCAGCATCAAGACGGTCGAAGCGCACCGCGCGAACATCATGGAAAAGCTCAACGTCAACACGGTCGCCGATCTGCTGCGCCTCGCGCTGTCGAAGAAGCAGGCCTGAACGTCGCGCGCGGCCGCGGGGCACCTGCCCGGCCGGCCGCACCGTCACCCTGCCGCGCCGTGCGATGCGGCCCACTCGCGCGGCGCGGCCCGGCGCTTCCTCCCGGCGCGCCGGCACCGCCGCCATGACGCTTTCCCGATATTCGCTGTCGGACGACGGCAGGCGACCGGTATAATTGCGTGTTTTGCTGCGGCGCTTCGCGCGCCGCACGCCCGCATTCCAACTTCCCGGCAGGACCACCACCATGACAGCCCTCCTCATCGACGGCAACGCCCTCTCGAAGACCTTGCGCGCGCAGGCCGCCGAACGCGCCGCCGCCCTGACCGCACGCGGCCACCAGCCCGGTCTCGCGGTGATCCTCGTCGGCGCCAACCCGGCGAGCGAAGTCTACGTGCGCAACAAGATCAAGGCGTGCGAGGACAACGGTTTCTTCTCGCTGAAGGATGCGTACCCGGACACGCTGTCGGAAGCCGACCTGCTGGCGCGCATCGACGAACTGAACCGCGACCCGAAGATCCACGGCATCCTGGTCCAGCTGCCGCTGCCGAAGCACATCGACAGCCACAAGGTGATCGAGGCGATCGCGCCGGAGAAGGACGTCGACGGCTTCCACGTCGCGAACGCCGGCGCGCTGATGACGGGCAAGCCGCTGTTCCGCCCGTGCACGCCGTACGGCGTGATGAAGATGTTCGAAGCACATGACATCCCGCTGCAAGGCGCGAACGCCGTCGTGATCGGCCGCTCGAACATCGTCGGCAAGCCGATGGCGATGCTGCTGCTCGAAGCCGGCGCGACCGTGACGATCTGCCACAGCAAGACCCGCGACCTCGCCGCCCACACGCGCCAGGCCGACGTCGTGGTCGCCGCGGTCGGCAAGCGCAACATCCTGACGGCCGACATGGTCAAGCCTGGCGCGACGGTGATCGACGTCGGCATGAACCGCGACGACGCGGGCAAGCTGTGCGGCGACGTCGACTTCGCCGGCGTGAAGGAAGTCGCCGGTCACATCACGCCGGTGCCGGGCGGTGTCGGCCCGATGACCATCACGATGCTGCTGATCAACACGATCGAAGCCGCCGAGCGCGCCGCCGCGGCCGCCTGATCGCAACGCGATCGCCCCTGCCCGCCCAGCCGGCGCGCATTCGTGCGCCGGCGTCTGGCCGGCCGCCGTCGCGGCCGCGCCGTTGCACCAAACTCCCCCGTATCCGACCCCGCACCGAGCGCAACCAATCGCGTCGTTAGAAACTAACGATTGGAAAGCGCGCGATGCGCCCCAATAATGTCGGTATCGGGCGCCGCCGCATCGCGCCTCACCCTTTTCACTCCGGTTCATCCGGCAACAGACAGGGAGTCTTAATGTCCGCCAGCGCCAACACCAATCCGCTCCTCGATTTCTCCGGCCTGCCCCGCTTCGGCGAGATTCGTCCGGAACACGTGACGCCCGCGCTCGACACGCTGCTCGATGCCGCCAACCGCGCGGTCGACACCGCGAGCGCGCCCGAGACGCCGGCGACGTGGGCCGCGATCGTCGAGACGGTCGAGCAGGCAACGGAGCCGCTCGGGCGTGCATGGGGCGTCGTCGGCCACCTGAACGCGGTCGCCGATACGCCGGAGTTGCGCGCCGCCTACGGCGAAAACCTGCCGCGCGTGACCGAGTTCTGGTCGAGCGTCGGCCAGAACCTCGCGCTGTACGAGAAGTACAAGGCGATCGCCGCGAGCGCCGAATACGCGACGCTGTCCGCCGAACGCAAGAAGATCCTCGACAACGCGCTGCGCGATTTCCGCCTGTCGGGCGCCGAGTTGCCCGAGGACCGGAAGCCGCGCTTCGCGGAACTGCAGGAACAGCAGGCCGCGCTGTCGAAGGCGTTCTCCGACCACGTGCTCGACGCGACCAACGCGTATGCGTATTTCGCGCACGACGAAGCCGAGCTGGCCGGCCTGCCGGGCGACGCGATCGAAGCGGCCCGCGAAGCCGCGCAGAAGGACGGCAAGGAAGGCTGGAAGTTCACGCTGCATTTCCCGTCCTACTTCCCGGTGCTGCAGTACGCCGAGAACCGCGCGATGCGCGAGACGCTGTACCGCGCGTATGCAACCCGCGCATCGGAACTCGGCCCGCAGTACGGCGGCGGCAAGGCCGAATGGGACAACACGGCGATCGTCGCCGACGAACTGAAGCTGCGCCGCGAAGAAGCGCAGATGCTCGGCTACCGCAACTTCGCCGAGGTGTCGCTCGCGCCGAAGATGGCCGAATCGCCGCAGCAGGTGATCGCATTCCTCGAGGATCTCGCGACGCGCGCGCGCCCGCACGCTGACAAGGACTGGGACGAACTGCGCGCGTTCGCCGCGAAGGAACTCGGTCTGGCCGAGCTCGCGCCGTGGGACGTCGCGTTCGCGGCCGAGCGGCTGCGCCAGCAGCGCTACGCGTTCTCGGAAAACGAGGTCAAGCAGTATTTCCCGGAACCGGCCGTGCTGAAGGGCCTGTTCACCGTCACCGAAACGCTGTTCGGCGTGCGGATCAAGCCGGACGACGCACCGGTGTGGCACAAGGACGTGCGTTTCTTCCGCGTGGAAAACCGCGACGGCTCGCTCGTCGCGCAGTTCTATCTCGATCTGTATGCGCGCGAAGGCAAGCGCGGCGGCGCGTGGATGGACGATGCGCGTGCGCGCGCGAAGCGCGGCAACGCCGTGCAGACGCCGGTTGCGTATCTGACCTGCAACTTCTCGGCACCGGTCGGCGGCAAGCCCGCATGCTTCACGCACGACGAAGTCATCACGCTGTTCCATGAATTCGGCCACGGGCTGCATCACATGCTCACGCGCGTCGACGAACTCGGCGTGTCGGGCATCAACGGCGTCGAATGGGATGCGGTCGAACTGCCGTCGCAGTTCATGGAAAACTTCTGCTGGGAATGGGACGTGCTGTCGTCGATGTCGTCGCACGTCGATACGGGCGCCACGCTGCCGCGCGAGCTGTTCGACAAGATGATCGCCGCGAAGAACTTCCAGAGCGGCCTCGGCACGCTCCGCCAGATCGTGTTCTCGATGTTCGACATGCTGCTGCACGTCGACTTCGACCCGGCCGGCACGACCGGCGTGAACGCATTCGCGCGCGAGATCAACGAGCGCTACCACGTGATCCCGCAGGCGGCGTTCTCGCGCTGGCCGAACACGTTCAGCCACATCTTCGCAGGCGGCTATGCGGCCGGCTATTACAGCTACAAGTGGGCGGAGGTGCTGTCGGCCGACGCGTATGCGGCGTTCGAGGAAGCGGCTGCCGCAAGCGGCAGCGTGCTCGACGCGGCAACCGGCACGCGCTATCGCCGCGAGATCCTCGAAGTCGGCGGCAGCCGGCCGGCGATGGATTCGTTCAAGGCGTTCCGCGGCCGCGAGCCGGAAATCGACGCGCTGCTGCGCCACAACGGGATGGCTTCCCCCGCGCACTGAGCATGCGCTGCCCGGCTCGTCCGGCAGCATCGAAAGGCACCGCTTCGGCGGTGCCTTTTTTCATGGTGCCGGCGTCTCGCCGCCGGCTTCGTCCGTGTTGTCGGTGTTGCGGTCGGCCTCATCGTCGAACAGCGAAAACTGCCCGTGACGCTCGGCCGTGTCCTCGTCGATGCGCACGCCGACGCCGAGCAGCCGCACGGCCTGCGCGCGCCGCTGCAGCCCCTTCGCGAGCAGCGTGACGGCCGTTTGCGCATTCGTCGCGTCGGCCACGCACTCGACCGTCGTGCGCTGGAAATCGGCGAAGCGAATCTTCACGTACAACTTGCGGATCGCACGGGCCGCGCCCGCGCGCGCGATGCGCGCGTCGAGCTGCACGACCAGGCGGCGGATCTCGTCCGCGCATTGCTCGAGCGTCGTCAGGTCGGTCACGTAGGTCGTCTCGACGCTGACCGACTTGCGCTCCTGATCGGCCTGCACCGGCCGCTCGTCGATTCCGCGCGCCAGTTGGTAGAGCCGCCGGCCGAACGCGCCGAACTCGCGATGCAGGTCGATCAGCGACCAGTCGCGCAGCTGCGCGCAGGTCTGGATGCCGAGCCGGTCGAGCCGCGTGGCCGTCACCTGGCCGACGCCGTGCAGCTTGCGCACCGGCAACGCCGCGACGAATGCATCGACCTCATGCGGGCGCACGACGAACAGGCCGTCGGGCTTGTTCCAGTCGGACGCGATTTTCGCGATGAACTTGTTCGGCGCGACACCCGCCGACACCGTCACGCCGACCGTGTCGTACACGCGCTGGCGAATCTCCCGCGCAATCAGCGTCGCGCTGCCCTGGCACAGTTCGGAGCCGCTGACGTCGAGGTACGCCTCGTCGAGCGACAGCGGCTCGACGTCACGCGTGTAGTCGCGATAGATCGCCATGATCTGCCGCGACGCCGCGCGGTACTTGTCCATCGCGGACGGCAGGATCAGCAGGTCCGGGCACTTGCGCATCGCCAGCGCCGACGACATCGCCGAATGCACGCCGTAGCGCCGCGCCTCGTAATTGCAGGTCGCGATCACGCCGCGCTGGTCGGGCCGACCGCCGACCGCGAGCGGCCGGTTGCGCAGCGACGGGTCGTCGCGCATCTCGACCGATGCGTAAAAGCAGTCGCAATCGCAATGGATGATCTTGCGCACGCGCGACGGCGCGTCGCCGGGTGGCGGCACGCGCGGATCGGCAGGCGGGATGATGGTCGGATTCACGGTGCCGATACTGTACAAAAACACAGTGGCCGTTTCAACTGTCGCGTGCTGTCGCGTTCGGTCGCCTCCACGCAGTTCCGGCACGTTCCGGACGGCCGCACCGTACCGGTCCGCTTCGCGCGGATCGTACCGCCGCGCGCAAGGACCGCCCCCTATACTCGTCTGCCACAGGTTACGAAACGCACGGGTGACGGATGAAGACGATCGGATTGATCGGCGGGATGAGCTGGGAATCGTCGGCGGAGTACTACCGGATGATCAATCGCCATTCGAAGGCGTTGCACGGCGGCCATCACAATGCGAAGAGCGTGCTGGTCACGGTGGATTTCGCGGAGATCGAAGCGCTGCAGCGCGCGCAGGACTGGGCCGCGCTCGGCGAGCGGATGGCCGATGCCGCGCGCCGGCTCGAAGCGGCCGGCGCCGACCTCATCGTGCTGACGACCAACACGATGCACCGCGTGCACGGCGCGATCGAGGCTGCGGTGGCGCTGCCGTTCCTGCACATCGCCGATCCGACCGGCGCCGCGCTGCGTGCAGCGGGCGTCGAGCGCGTCGCGCTGCTCGGCACGCGCTACACGATGGAACTGCCGTTCTACGCGGCGCGTCTGCGCGACAAATTCGGTCTCGACGTGCTGGTGCCGGACGAATCCGCGCGCGGCGACGTGCACCGGATCATCTACGACGAGCTGTGTCATGGTGTGATCGATGCCGGGTCGCGCGCGACCTACGTGGCCATCATCGACGAACTGGCCACACGCGGCGCGCAGGCGGTGATACTCGGCTGCACGGAAATCACGCTGCTGATCGGTGCGGACGATTCGCCGCTGCCGGTGTTCGATACGACCGCGCTGCATGCGAAGGCGGCGGTCGAGTGGGCGGCGGGCTGAAAACAAAAAACCCGGCACGAGGCCGGGTTCCTGTCGACGAAGCGCGCATCGGTCACTTGCGCTGCACATCGTCTGGTGTGCTTGGTTGCGGGGGTAGGATTTGAACCTACGACCTTCGGGTTATGAGCCCGACGAGCTGCCAGACTGCTCCACCCCGCGTCAGAGAAATAAATTATAGGGTGATGAAGTACTCACGTCAACACTTTTGTCACAATTTCTTTGCAGGTCGTCGATAACGCAATGCATCGGGCCTGCTTCGCGTCGCGTGTCGCGCGCGTTCGCGCCCCTTGCTCGCGGTAAGATGGCGGCCTTCGCATTCACCCCGCACGCATTCCCGTTCATGAAAATCGCCACCTGGAACGTCAACTCGCTCAACGTCCGCAAGCAGCACGTGCTCGACTGGCTCGCGCAAAGCGGAACCGACGTGCTGTGCCTGCAGGAACTGAAGCTGCCCGACGAGAAGTATCCGCGCGCCGATCTCGAGGCTGCCGGCTACCGCAGCTGGTTCACGGGCCAGAAGACCTACAACGGCGTCGCGATCCTCGTGCGCGACACGCTCGCCGTCGACGAATCGGACGTCGTGCGCAACATCCCCGGCTTCGACGATCCGCAGCAGCGCGTGATCGCCGTGACGGTCGACGGCGTGCGCATCGTGTCCGCCTATTTCCCGAACGGCCAGGCGCCCGACTCCGACAAGTTCGTCTACAAGATGCAGTGGCTCGACGCGCTGCATGCGTGGCTGAGCACCGAGATGCAGCGCCACCCGAAGCTCGCGCTGCTCGGCGACTACAACATCGCGCCGGAAGACCGCGACGTGCACGACCCGGCGAAATGGGAAGGCCAGAACCTCGTGTCGCCGCAGGAGCGTGCGCACTTCGCGAAGCTGATCGAACTCGGCTTCGTCGATGCATTCCGCCGTTTCGAACAGCCGGAGAAGACCTTCACGTGGTGGGACTACCGGATGTTCGCGTTCCGCCGCAACGCGGGGCTGCGTATCGACCACGTCCTGCTGTCGCCGGCGCTCGCCGCCACCTGCACGTCGTGCGAAGTCGATCGCGTGCCGCGCACGTGGGACCAGCCGTCCGACCACGCGCCCGTCGTCGCGATCGTCGGCTGAGCCCCCTGCCCGCTCGCGCCCGCGCTCAATCGCGCGCGGGCGCGGGCCCGAGATGGGCCCACAGGAAGCCGAATTCCGCCGCGTCCGATTCGGCGCGCTCCAGATCGTCGGCGCTGCCGTGGCCGCCGTCGGTGTTCTCCCAGTACCACACCCGTTCGTGTCCGAGCGCATGCATGCGCGCGGCCATCTTGCGCGCATGCGCGGGATGCACGCGGTCGTCGCGCGTCGACGTCGTCAGCAGCAGCGGCGGATACACGACACCTTCGCGCACGCGGTGATACGGCGAGTAGGCGGCGAGCGCCGCGCCCTCGCGCGCATCGTCCGGATCGCCGTACTCGTCGAGCCACGCGGCGCCCGCGTGCAGCTTCGGATAGCGCCGCATGTCGAGCAGCGGCACGCGGCACAGCACCGCGCCGAACAGTTCCGGACGCTGCACCATGCAAGCGCCCACCAATAGCCCGCCGTTGCTGCCGCCCTCGATGCCGAGCTGCGCGGCCGTCGTCACGCCGGTGCGGATCAGGTCCTCGGCCACCGCGATGAAGTCGTCGAACGAGCGCTGCCGATGTTCGCGCTGCGCGTCGACGTGCCAGCCCGGCCCGAATTCGCCGCCACCCCGGATGTGTGCGAACGCCGCGACACCGCCACGTTCGAGCCACGCAATGCCGAGTGCATCGCTGTAGCCCGGCAGGTTCGGAATCGCGAAGCCGCCATAGCCTGACAGCAGGCACGGGCGCGCGACGCGGGGGCGGCCGTCGGCACGCTCCGGCGCATCGAGTGCATCGAGCGCGTCACGCAGCCCGATCAGCGTGTACGGCACCACCGTGCCGTCGCGCGAACGGGCATTCGCGCGGCGCACGACGAGCCCGGCCGCATCGAACCGCACCGGCGGCCGGTCGAGCAGCACGCGGCGCGACGGCGCATCGGCCGCGCGATCGGCCAGGTCGGCGAGCCAGCATTCGGGCGGATCGAGATAGGTATCGACGTCCACGTACACGTCGTCGTTCAGCGTCGACTCGACCGGCTCGACGTCGATCTGCGCATCGCCCGGCCAGTCGAACGGCCGCGCCTCCCACGTCCACGCGCCGTCCTCGCCCTGGCGCGGCTGCCACAGCATCGTGCGGTTGTGCACGTCGTCGAGCCAGCTCGCGATCAGCATCGTGCGCGTGTGCGTCCACGTGCAGGCGGACGTCGACGGCCGCGGCGCGAACAGCGTCGTGAGCTCGCGCGACCCGGCCAGGAACGCCTGCTCGCGGATCGCGAGCAGCGAGCCGCCTGCGTGATGCACGCCGCCGCAGTCCCAGTCGAGCCGCGGCTCCAGCACGAGCCAGCCTTCCCAGAAGCCGACCTCGACATGCGTCGGCACGTCGTAGCGCGCCCACTCGCCCGCGTCGGTCAGCCAGTACGCGTGTGCGTCGAAGAAATCCACGCTGCGCCACGCGACGTGACGGCCATCGATCGGGTCGAACCACGCGCCCGCGCTGATGTCGTCGGGTTCGCCGCGAAACACGACCGGCGCATCGGCGAGCGGCGTGCCGCGCACCCAGCGGCGCGCGTCGTACGGATAGCCGGCCGCGGTCGCATGCGCTTCACCGCGATCCCAGCTCACGTAGACGGTATCGCGGTCGATCCAGCCGACCGTGTGATGCCCCGGCTCGTCGATCGTGAAACCGCCGTCGACGAAACGACGCTGCACGAGATCGAACTCGCGCACGACGACGGCGTCGGCCCCGCCGGGCGACAGCGACAGCAGCGCGCGGTCGCCGTCGGGGTACAGGATCGCGTCCTGCTCGAACACCCACGACTCGCCCTCTTGCGCGCCGAGCGCGTCGACGTCGAGCAGCGTTTCCCACTCGGGCCGGCCGGCGCGCCAGTCGTCCCAGCGCGCGCGGCGCCACAGTCCCTTCGGATGGAGATCGTCCTGCCACAGGTCGTACGCCCAGTCGCGCCAGCGGGTCGGAATCACCGGGCGTTCGCGCGGCAGATACGCCTGCGCGAGCCGCGCGGTGAGCGCGCGATACGCATCGTCGTCGCGCAGCGCGACACGCGTGCGCGCGTTCTGCTCGTCGACCCAGGCGCGGGCGCGCTTGCTGTCGAGCGCTTCGAGAAAGCGGAAGGGATCGGCCCCGGCGGGCCAGCGGAAGGAATCGGACATGACGGAACGCACCTGACGGCAAACCGCGATTATGTCCGATCACGGCATGCGCGACGTCCGCGCATGCCGCGACAGCGGTTTACGGCTCCAGATGCAGTTCCTGGATCTTGCGCGTGATGGTGTTGCGGCCGATGCCGAGCCGCTCCGCCGCCTCGACCTTGCGGCCGCGCGTGAAGTCGAGCGCCTCGCGAATCACGGCCGCCTCGAAGCGGCGCGCGAGCTCGTCCATCACGTCGGCCGAATTCTCGCGCAGCAGCCGCGCGACTTCGGTGCGCAGCCCGCTTTCCCACATCGGATAGCCGGCCGGCGCACCGTTCGGTGCGGCCGCGACGGGCGCCGCCGTCAACGGCACGACACCGGCCGCCAGCTGCGCGCGCGCCGCGTCGCCGGCAACGCCGCCGCTCACGCCGCCGAGTGCATCCGCGCCATCGGCCGTCGCGGTCACCGGCGCGCCTGCCGGCACGAGGTCGGGCGGCAGGTCCTTGATCTCGACCGTCTGCGCGGGCGCCATCACGGTCAGCCAGTTCGCGAGGTTCTCGAGCTGCCGCACATTGCCGGGAAACGGCAGCGACGTCAGATACGCGAGCGCTTCGTCCGACACGCGCTTCGGCTCGACGCCGAGATCGCGCGCGCTCTTCTGCAGGAAGTGGCGCGTGAGCAGCGCGATGTCCTCGCTGCGTTCGCGCAGCGGCGGCAGCCGCAGCCGGATCACGTTGAGGCGGTGGTAAAGGTCCTCGCGGAACAGCCCCTGCCGCACGCGCGCCTCCAGATTCTGGTGCGTCGCGGCGATCACGCGCACGTTCGCGCGCAGCGGATTGTGGCCGCCGACGCGATAGAACTGGCCGTCCGACAGCACGCGCAACAGGCGCGTCTGCAGATCGAACGGCATGTCGCCGATTTCGTCGAGGAACAGCGTGCCGTTCTCGGCCTGCTCGAAGCGGCCCTGGCGCGTCGTCTGCGCGCCGGTGAACGCGCCACGCTCGTGGCCGAACAGTTCGGATTCCAGCAGGTCCTTCGGAATCGCCGCCGTGTTCAGCGCGATGAACGGGCCGTTCGCCCGCGGGCTGTGACGGTGCAGCGCCCGCGCGACGAGCTCCTTGCCGGTGCCCGATTCGCCGGTGATCAGCACGGTCGCGGCCGAATGCGACAAGCGGCCGATCGCGCGGAACATGTCCTGCATCGCGGGCGCCTGGCCGAGCATCTCGGGCGCCTCGGCGACGCGCTCGTCCTGCGGCGCACCGCCGCGCAGGCTCTCCTCGACCGCGCGGCGAATCAGCTCGACGGCCTTGTCGACGTCGAACGGCTTCGCGAGATATTCGAACGCGCCGCCCTGGAACGCCGCGACGGCGCTGTCGAGATCGGAGAACGCCGTCATGATGATGACGGGCAGGCCCGGCAAGCGCTCGTGCATCGCCTGCAACAGCTCGAGGCCGGAGCCGCCCGGCATCCGGATATCGGACACGAGCACCTGCGGCGTCTCGTGGTCGAGCGCGGCCAGCGCGTCGCGCACGTTCGCGAAGCTCTTCGTCGCGAAGCTGTCCCGGGCGAGTGCCTTTTCGAGCACCCAGCGGATCGATTGGTCGTCGTCTACTATCCAGATCGGCTTCATAGGTCGGTCAGGTATGGGTGAATCCGGTGAATCGCCATGCCGTCGCTCAGTGATCGAGCGGCAGCAGGATCTGAAATTCGGTACGGCCGGGCCGGCTCTCGACCTCGATCATCCCGTCGTGCTGCTGCACGAAGGTCTGCGCGAGCGTGAGGCCGAGGCCGCTGCCGTCGTCGCGCCCGGACACGAGCGGGTAGAAGATCCGGTCGCGGATCTCCTCCGGAATGCCGGGCCCGTTGTCGACTATGTGCAAGTCCAGTGCCAGCTTGTACAGGCGCTTCGCGATCGTCACCTTGCGCGCGACGCGCGTGCGCAGCTCGATCTTCGCGTCGCCCTGCGCGATCCGTTCGCGCAGCGCCTGCGCGGCGTTGCGCACGATGTTCAGCAGCGCCTGGATCAGCTGCTCCTTGTCGCCGCGCAGGTCCGGCACGCTCACGTCGTAATCGCGCTCGATGGTGAGCCCGCGCGGAAATTCCGCGAGCATCACCGCGCGCACGCGTTCGCACACTTCATGAATGTTGACGTCGCCGACGATGTGCGGATGCCGATGTGGCTCCAGCAACCGGTCGACGAGCGTCTGCAGCCGATCGGACTCCTTGATGATCACCTGCGTGTATTCGCGCAACTCGCCGCGCTCGCGCTCGCTCAGTTCGAATTCGAGCAGCTGGGCTGCGCCGCGAATGCCGCCGAGCGGGTTCTTGATTTCGTGCGCGAGGTTGCGGATCAATTGCTTGTTGACCGCGGTCAGGTCGTGGATGCGCTCCTCGCGATCGGTGCGCGACTGCCGTTCGTTCTCGAACAGCTCGACGAGCACGAAATCGGGCGCGGTCTCGAGGAAGCCAACGATCGCATGCACGTGCAGCGGTTCGCGACCGGGCCGGTCGAGCACGGTATCGAGATGCGTCGCGTGAAAGCGCTCCTCGCCGATCGCGGTGATCGTCGACGCGAGCTCGTTCGCGTTCGGGAAAATCTCGCCCCACGGCCGCTGCGCGAGCTGCCGGCGCGAGATGTCGAGCATCGCCTCCGCGGACGGGTTCGCGAACGCGACCCGCAGCGTCTTGCGGTCGAGCACGATCACGACCGTCGGCAGCGCTTCCAGCCCGGCAAGCAGGCCCGAGCGCGAGAGGCGCTCGTCTTCCGTCAGTCGCTCGGGCTGCCCCGTCTTCGCCTTGATCAGATTCTTCAGAGCCATCGTGCGTGTCGTCGCGCCTCAGCGGGTCGGAAAATGGAAATGCTCGGAACAAAAAAGGGACGGCTGGACGCCGTCCCCTTTCAGACTCCGCGGTTCCCGCCGCAAGCCGCGCGACGGGAACGAATCGGCATGACGGCGCTGAATCGAAGCGCCATCGCCGATTACAGCGAGTAGTACATCTCGAACTCGATCGGATGCGTCGTCATGCGGAACTTCGCCAGCTCCTGCTCCTTCAGCGCGAGGTACGCATCGATCATGCCGTCGGTGAACACGCCACCGCGCGTCAGGAACTCGCGATCCTTGTCGAGCGCTTCCAGTGCCTGGTCGAGGCCTGCGCAGACGGTCGGGATCTTTGCATCCTCTTCCGGCGGCAGGTCGTACAGGTTCTTGTCCGCAGCTTCGCCCGGGTGGATCTTGTTCTGCACGCCGTCGAGACCGGCCATCATCAGTGCCGTGAAGCACAGGTACGGGTTGGCCATCGGGTCCGGGAAGCGCGTTTCGATACGGCGGCCCTTCGGGTTCGACACGTGCGGAATGCGGATCGATGCCGAACGGTTGCGTGCCGAGTAGGCGAGCTTGACCGGTGCCTCGAAGTGCGGAACCAGACGCTTGTACGAGTTCGTCGTCGGGTTCGTGATCGCGTTCAGCGCACGGGCGTGCTTGATGATGCCGCCGATGTAGAACAGCGCGAATTCCGACAGGCCGGCGTAGCCGTTGCCCGCGAACAGGTTCTGGCCGTCCTTCCAGATCGACTGGTGAACGTGCATGCCCGAACCGTTGTCGCCGACGACCGGCTTCGGCATGAACGTCGCCGTCTTGCCGTACGAGTGCGCGACGTTATGGATGATGTACTTCGACCATTGCGTCCAGTCGGCGCGCTGCACCAGCGTCGAGAACTTCGTGCCGATTTCGTTCTGGCCCTGGCCCGCCACTTCGTGGTGGTGCACTTCGACCGGGATGCCGAGCTGTTCGAGCAGCAGGCACATTTCCGAACGCATGTCCTGGAACGTGTCGACCGGCGCGACCGGGAAGTAGCCGCCCTTCGTGCCCGGACGGTGGCCCGTGTTGCCGCCTTCGAATTCCTTGCCTGCCGACCACGGCGCTTCTTCCGAGTTGATCTTCACGAAGCAGCCCGACATGTCCGTGTTCCACTGGACCGAGTCGAAAATGAAGAATTCCGGCTCCGGACCGAAGTAGGCGGTGTCGCCCAGGCCCGTGCTCTTCAGGTACGCTTCGCCGCGCTTCGCGAGCGAACGCGGGTCGCGCTCGTAGCCCTTGCCGTCGGCCGGCTCGACCACGTCGCAGGTCAGCACCAGCGTCGATTCTTCGTAGAACGGGTCGATGAATGCGGCGGTCGGGTCCGGCATGAGCAGCATGTCCGACGCCTCGATGCCCTTCCAGCCGGCGATCGACGAGCCGTCGAATGCATGACCGCTTTCGAACTTGTCTTCGTCAAACGCCGAAACCGGCACCGACACGTGCTGTTCCTTGCCGCGCGTATCCGTGAAGCGGAAATCGACGAACTTGACGTCCTCGTCCTTCACGAGCTGCATGACGTCGGCGACGGTTTTACTCATAACCTCTTCTCCTGATTGAACAATTCCGGCGGACTGGGAACCGCCTCGTTTATCGAGCTGCCCGGAGTCTGGCTTTGGCGCAGCGCGCCCCGGGTCGACCGAATTCTATATAGCAGCAACCGTGCCAGCCATGCACAGAAGCGACACGAATCGCGCCAGACCGCGCCACGGCAGGGCCCGGCTGCGCGATTCCGGGGCCAGGCGCCGCATCGGCGATCGCATTACCGCACCTCCATGGTGCAAATGGCGAAGCATGCCCATGCCGCAGATTCATTCTGGTGCATGCGTGCCATTCTGCACTTTTTTGGTGAATGCGTGGGCGGTGCATACCCTGCCGGGCAACCGGACATCCGCGCGGCGGTGCCGCGCTAGAATGATCGTTTGACCGATACGGAGACCTCCTGCCATGAGTACGCTCGACCAGCTTTACGCGAAGGCCGAAGAACGCCGCGCCCAGGGTGCGCTCCACTATGCCGGCGCACTGCTGCCGGTCGAGGCGTTCGAACTGCTGCAGCTCGACCCGTCGGCACGCCTCGTCGACGTGCGCACCCGCGCCGAGCTCGACTGGATCGGCCGCCCGCTCGTCGGCGACGGCCAGTACCTGCACCTCGAATGGACGCGCTATCCGGGCGGCGTGCCGAACGCCGAATTCGTCGATCAACTGAAAGCGGCCCTCCCGGCCGATACGCCCATCCTGTTCCTGTGCCGCAGCGCCGCGCGCTCGAAGCTCGCCGCGGTCGCCTCGACGCAGGCCGGCTTCACGAAGGCCTTCGACCTGCTCGAAGGCTTCGAGGGCGGCAAGGATGCCGAAGGCCACCGCAAGACGGTCGACGGCTGGTGCTTCCGGAAATTGCCGTGGATCGGCGCCTGACGGCGCATCCGCCCAGGCACGCCCGACTGCGACATCGTCGAGCCGGGCGATGACATCCCGATGACGGGCCGCATTGCGCGGCCCGTGGTTTTTGTGCGGCCCTTGCGCGGCCCGCATCAGTGATCGGTGCGCGGCCTCAGGCGCGCGGCACGTCCGGTTCGACCACGTCACCGCCGAGCAGGTGCACGCCTTCGCGCAGCTTCACGAACGCGGCCGCGACCGCCTCCGGCTCGCCCTTCACGCCGAGATCGATGTGCCGGCGCGCGTAGATCCCGCCGCGCTCGGCATCGCCGACGCTCGGCAGGCTGAACACGCGCACGCCCGGGAAATCGCGCTCGATCTTCTCCATCAGCGGCGTGAGCGTCGATTCCGGCAGTTCGAACACGTACAACGAGCGCTCCGCGTGCGGCGTCGCGTGATGGAGATGCTGGTACTTCGTGTCGAGCACCCATTCGATCATCGGCCACGCCATCACCGGAAAGCCCGGCACGAAATGGAGATCGCCGACCGAGAACCCGGGAATCCGGTTGTAGCCGTTCGGGATGATCGTCGCGCCGGCCGGGAACACGCCCATGTTGAAGCGGTGCTGGTTTTCCGGCGATTCGAAATCGACCGGCCGGGCCGGATCGGTGTGCGTCTCGCGGATGCGCTCCGAGATCAGCGCCTTCGCTTCCGGGTGCAGCTCGAGCGGCACGCCGAGCGCGGCGGCCGCGCACTGGCGCGTGTGGTCGTCCGGCGTCGCGCCGATCCCGCCCGTGGAAAACACGATGTCGCCGGATGCGACCGCGCGCGCGATCGTCGCGGTGATCCGCGCCGGATCGTCGCCGACGTATTCGGCCCAGTCGAGCGCGAGGCCGCGCGCGCCGAGCAGCTCGATGACCTTGGCCAGGTGCTTGTCCTGCCGGCGGCCCGAAAGGATTTCGTCGCCGATGATGATGATGCCGATGCTCATGCCTGCCCCATGTCGATTGCGGTGGCGCGCGAACTCGCGCGCAGGTCGTCCAGCGCGCGCAGGCAATAGTGCCCGAACCACAGCGCCGAAAAGACGAGGATGAAAGCGTAAACCCAGATCATGGCCGCCGCCACGAACGGAAACAGCACCATCATCCAGACCGACGACACCCATACGAAGGTCGGCACGGTACCGAGCAGCCCGGTCGCGACGCCGATGCCGATCAGCGGCCAGCGATGCTGCCGCACCAGCGCACGGCGCTCGTCGCGGCTCGCGTGCTGCGCGAGCGCGTCGTAGGTCATCACGCGGTAGGTCAGCCAACCCCAGATCACGGGCGGCAGCAGCGCGAAGAACGGCGGAATGAGCCACAGCGGGATCGTGACGACGAGCAGCACGACGCCGACGACGGCCGCGCCGAGCGAATTGAACACGCTGCCGAAGAACGTGCCGCCCCGCTTCGCCTCCAGCGCGGCGAACTGCCGGTTCGACAGGTGCTTGATCACGACCGGCATCGAGATCGTCGCGATCAGCAGCAGCACGGTCAGCACGATCAGCGGAATCGCGAGCGATACGACGACGAACGGCGCGACGACCGCATGCAGCTGCGACATCCCGATCGCGTCGAACATGCGGTACAGCACCGCCGTGAGCACGAAGCCGTCGAGCGCGCCACGCGCGGCGTCGATCAGCGTCTGCCACGAGAACCACAGCACGACGCCCCACAGCAGCGCCGAGACGACGAACGGCATCAGGGTGAGCCACAGCATGCGCGGATGCAGCGCGCTGACGAAGGCCCGGACGAAGGAGCGCAGCAAGTCGTTCATGCGAACCTGTATCGACGAAGAAAAACGGGGAAAGGATAAACCACACGGCCCGCATGCGCCAAAGCGCTTGCGGGCCGTGCAGGAGAGCCGTTCAATGGGAAAGTGACGAGGTCAGGCCGACGCCGCGCCGCGCTTCGCGGGAACGAGGCGCCGGAAGATGCGCACGAACGCGAGGCCGTGCTGCGCCCAGAAGCCGTCGCCGTAGGACACGCCTTCGATCTGCTCGCGGATGCCGGTCGGCTCGACCGTGCGGTTCCACGACGCGGTGCCGAACATCATGTCCCACCACGGGAACAGTACGCCGAAGTTGCAGCCGTACTTGGTACCTTCGTGGCCGTAGCCGACCGCGTGGTGGCGCCGGTGGAAGGTCGGGCTCACGAGCAGGCGCTCGCCGAGCCGGCCGAACGACAGCCGCGCATTCGTATGCTGGATGCTCTGCATGAAGTTCGTGACCGCGGTCAGCACGACGAACTGCGACGGCGTCACGCCGATCACGAGCGCAATCGACGCGAAGAAGCACGACTGGATCACGTCGTCGAGCAGGTGGTTGCGGTCGTCGCACCACAGCGACATCTGCCGCTGGCTGTGATGCACCGCGTGCAATTCCCACCAGATGCCGAACTTGTGCTGCCAGCGGTGATACCAGTAGCCGGCGAAGTCGAGCACGACGAGGTAGATCGCGAACGCGACGATCGGCCGCGACGTCACGCCGGGCCACAGATAGTCGAGGTTGACGTTCGCGACGCCGTGCAGGCGCAGCCATGCCTGGAAGCCGTCGAACACCGGCTGCAGCGCAAAGAAGAAGAACAGCGCGTAGATGCCGAGCTTCGCGATCGCCGTATAGATCACGTCGACCCGCACCGCGCGGCGGTTCTGCCAGCGCTCGACCGGCAGCAGCGCCTCGAGCGGGCGCAGCAGCACGAACATCAGCACCATCTGCAGCGCGCCGATGATCACCCAGTACAGCGCGTCGTAGGTGTCCTCGTCATAGCCCATCAGGTTGAACTTGAAGAGAAGCGGCTGCACGACGTCGACGTACAGCCAGGTCTGGATGTCCGACACGAACGCATCGATCAGGTGCAGCATCGCTCGCCTCCGCCCGTCACGCGCCGTTCGCAGCCTTCCACGGCGCGCGGTCGTAGAAGTAGATCCCGTGCGGCGAACGGCCGACGGCGATCGTCTGCACCAGCTTGCGCGATGCGAGATCGATGATACCGACCTTCTTCGCGAAGCGGAACGTCACCCACAGCGTCTTCTTGTCGGCGGACAGTTCCATGTCGTCCGGTCCCGGCAGCAGGCCGGTGATGTCGCCGACGTTGGTGAGCGTGTTCTCGTCGATGATGCTGATCGTGTTCGCGACCCGGTTCGTGACCGCGACGTGCGTGCCGTCGGCGAGCGAGCGGAAGTTGTGCGCGCCGTTGCCCGTGTGGATCTGCTTGACGATCTTCTGGTTGCGCCAGTCGACCACCGCGACGTAATCCGCGCCGGTCATCCCGACCAGCAGGAACTTGTCGTCCGGCGTGAGCCACAGGCCGGCCGGCACCTTGCCGACCTTCATCTTCCACTTGACCGTCTGAGTCGCGAGGTCGACCGCCGCGATCTCGCCGGACACCTGCAGCGACACGAGCACGGTCTTGCTGTCCTTCGTGAACGCGATGTGGCTCGGCATCACCGCGAGCGGCAAGCGCTTCACGAGATGCAGGTCGCGGCCGTCGTAGCCGTAGATGTCGAGCCGGTCGAGGCGCAGCCCGGTCGACACGAACCACTTGTTGTCGGGCGAAAAGCCGAGCTGGTACGGATCCTCGATGCCTTCGACCGTGCGCTGCAGCTTGCCCGTCTTCGGATCGACGAACATCAGGCTGTTCGAGACCGAATTCGCGACGATCAGCGACGAATTGTCCGGCGTCGCCATCAGATGGTGCGGCTCCTTGCCGGTCGGCATCGTGCCGACGACCTGGCGGGTCTGCTGGTCGATCAGGGAAAGCGTCGCTTCGGCCGAATTGAGGATGATTACGTTATTGGCGTGTGCGGCGGGCGCCAGCACGGCGGCGGCCAGCGCAAGCGTGCGGCCGAAGGAAAGGAAAGTGCGCATGAAGACTCACGTCGTGGAACAGCAGTCATTGTAAAACGCTCGGCGGGCCCCACCGGTTGACGGAAGGCGGGGTTGCGCCACTTCGACGCACGTCGCGGCCGCCGTGCGGCCGGCCGCGGCGGGGTCCGCAACCGGTGCGGGCCCCGCCGGTCGCCGATGCGCTAACGCTGCATCGACTCCCACACCTTGTGCAGACGCTTGACAGAGACAGGCATCGGCGTGCGCAGTTCCTGCGCGAACAGCGAAATTCGCAACTCCTCCAGCAACCAGCGGAATTCCGCGAGGCGCGAATCGGCGACGCCGCCGCGCTGCGACACCGCGCGCTGATACTGCTGGACGAGCGACAGCAGCTCGCCGGACTGCTTCGCGTCGCGCGCCGGGTCGGCCTTCAGCTTGTCGATCCGCAGCGCGATGCCCTTCAGGTAGCGCGGGAAGTGTGCAAGCTGCACGTAAGGCGTGTCGATCACGAAACGCTTGCCGACCAGCGCGGCGAGCTGCTGCTGCAGATCCGCATGGGCCTGCGCGAACGGCTTCGCCTGCGCGAGCTTCTTCGCAAGCCCCGCATACTCGGCGAGGATCTGCCCGACAAGCCGCGCGATCTCCTGCGCGAGCAGGTTGAGGCGGCTCCTGCCCTCGTCGCGGCGCGCGTGGAAGCTCGCGTCGTCGTCGGGCAGCGGATCCTGCAGGCACGCGCGGTCGAGCGCCGTGTCGATCAGCTGATCGCGCAGCTCGTCCTGCGTGCCGAGCGACATGTACTGCATCGCCATCTCGCGCAGCCCCGGCAGGTTCTTCTCGAGGAACTTGATCGGCTCCTTCAGCTGCAGCGCGAACAGCCGCCGCAAGCCGGCCCGGTGGATCCGCGCGGCCTCCTCCGGCGAGTCGAACACTTCGACGTCGCAATGCGTGCCGCGATCGACGAGCGCCGGATAGCCGTACAGCGTCTGGCCGCGGCGGCGGATCTCCAGCAGCTCGGGGAGCTTGCCGAAGTTCCACGTCGTCAGGTTCTCGTACAGCGCAGTCGCGCCGGCTTCCGCCGGGGCGGCCGTGTGCGGCGCCGCGCCCTTGCCCGGCTTGCCGCCCTTCGCCGTCGAACCCGCCGCCGCGGCAAGCGCCGGCGCGCCGCCCGCGTCGCCGTCGCCCGCTTCGCCGCCCGGCGCGATCGTCGACGCCGCCGCGATCTTCTGGAACTGCTGCTGCGCCTGCGCGCCGAGCTCCTGGCGCAGTTGCGCCAGATTGCGCCCCATCGCGAGCTGACGGCCGTGCTCGTCGATCACCTTGAAGTTCATGAACAGGTGCGCGGGCAACGTCTCGAGCTTGAAGTCGGCCGTCTTCATCGCGACCTGGGTCTCGCCGCGCACGTCGGCGATCAGCGCCTCGACGAGGCCGCCCGCGCCGAAGCGCTCGCGGCCCGTGCGCTCGACGAAGCCGGCCGCGTATTCGGGCAGCGGCACGCAGTGCCGGCGCAGCTTCTGCGGCAGCGACTTCAGGAGCAGCTGCACCTTTTCCTTCAGCATCCCGGGCACCAGCCATTCGCAGCGGCGCGCGTCGACCTGGTTCAGCGCGTACAGCGGCACCGCGAGCGTCACGCCGTCGCGCGGCGTGCCGGGCTCGAAATGGTACGTGAGCGCCATCTCGACACCGGCCATCGTCGCGCGCTTCGGAAACAGCTCGGTCGTCACGCCGGCCGCCTCGTGGCGCATCAGGTCGTCGCGCGACAGGTACAGCAGGCGCTGCTTCTCCTCCGCCTGACCGCCCTTCTTCACCTCGTCGCGATACCAGCGCTCGAACGCGGCGCCGGTGTGAATGCCCTCCGGAATCGCCTGGTCGTAATACGCGTAGATCAGCTCGTCGTCGACCAGCACGTCCTGGCGGCGCGACTTGTGCTCGAGCTGCTCGATGTCGGCGAGCAGCTTGCGGTTGTGCGCGAAGAACGGCAGCTTCGTGTCGAACTCGCCCTCGACCAGCGCGCCGCGGATGAACAGCTCGCGCGCCCGCGCCGGATCCTGCTTGCCGAACGAGACGCGCCGGCGGTGGTAGATCGGCAGCCCGTACAGCGTCGCGCGCTCGAACGCGCTGACCTGCGCGGGACGCTTTTCCCAATGCGGCTCCGACAGCGATTTCTTCAGCAGGTGCGCGCCGATCTTCTCGACCCACTCCGGCTCGATCTTCGCGAGACAGCGCGCATACAGCCGGCTCGTCTCGACGAGTTCGGCCGCCATCACCCAGCGGCCTGCCTTCTTCGCGAGCGCCGAGCCCGGCCACAGGTAGAACTTGATCCCGCGCGCGCCGAGGTAATGCGGATCGTCGTCGGCCTTCATGCCGAGGTTGCCGAGCAGGCCCGTCAACAGGGCCAGATGGACCTGCTCGTAGGTCGCCTCGACCTCGTTGAGGCGCCAGCCGTGCTCGCGCACGACCGTCAGCAGCTGCGAATGGACGTCGCGCCATTCGCGCAGCCGCAGGTGCGACAGGAAGTTCTGCCGGCACGCGTCGACCAGCTGCCGGTTCGACTTCTTGTGCGCGACGGCCTCCTCGAACCACGCCCAGATCTTCAGCCACTGCAGGAATTCGGAGCGCTCGTCGGCGAACCGGCGGTGCGCCTGGTCGGCCTGCTCCTGCGCCTCGATCGGACGGTCGCGCGGGTCCTGCACGGACAGCGCGCTCGCGATGATCAGCACCTCGCGCAGCGACTGCTGGTCGCGCGCGGCGAGAATCATCCGGCCGACGCGCGGATCGAGCGGCAGCCGCGCGAGTTCGCGGCCGAGCGGCGTCAGCGCGTTGTCGTCGTCGACCGCGCCGAGTTCGTTGAGCAGCTGGTAGCCGTCCGCGATCGCGCGGCCGGGCGGCGGCTCGAGGAACGGGAACGATTCGATCGCGGTCAGGTGCAGCGACTTCATCCGCAGGATCACCGACGCGAGCGACGAGCGCAGGATTTCCGGATCGGTGAAACGCGCGCGCGCCTGGTAGTCGCTTTCCTCGTACAAGCGGATGCAGACGCCGTCGGCCACCCGGCCGCAGCGGCCCGCGCGCTGGTTCGCGGCGGCCTGCGAGATCGACTCGACCTGCAGCTGCTCGACCTTGTTCCGGTACGAATAGCGCTTCACGCGCGCGAGCCCGGTGTCGACGACGTAGCGGATGCCCGGCACCGTCAGCGACGTTTCGGCCACGTTGGTCGCGAGCACGATGCGGCGTGCGTTCGACGCCTTGAACACCTTGTCCTGGTCGGCCGCCGACAGCCGCGCGAACAGCGGCAGGATCTCGGTATGCGGCGGATGATGCTTGCGCAGCGCCTCGGCCGCCTCGCGGATCTCGCGCTCGCCGGGCAGGAACACCAGCACGTCGCCGGGGCCTTCGCGGCACAGTTCGTCGACCGCGTCGACGATCGCGTCCATCAGGTCGCGTTCGGCCTCGCGCGCGGTCTTCACGCGATCGCGGCCGCCCGTGCCTTCGGCGTGCTTCACGGCCGGGCGATCCTCGGCCACCGGCCGGTAGCGCATCTCGACCGGATACAGCCGCCCGCTCACCTCGATCACGGGCGCGGGGCGCGCGTCGGTGCCGAAATGGCGCGCGAAACGGTCGGCGTCGATCGTCGCGGACGTGACGATCAGCTTCAGGTCCGGCCGCCTCGGCAGGATTTCCTTCAGGTAGCCGAGCAGAAAGTCGATGTTCAGGCTGCGTTCGTGCGCCTCGTCGATGATCAGCGTATCGTACGCCTTCAGCAGCGGATCGGTCTGCGTCTCGGCGAGCAGGATGCCGTCCGTCATCAGCTTGACGGACGCGCCCGGCGCGAGATTGTCGGTGAAGCGCACCTTGTAGCCGACCACCTCGCCGAACGGCGTGCCGAGCTCCTCGGCGATGCGCCGGCCGGTCGACGACGCGGCCAGGCGCCGCGGCTGCGTATGGCCGATCAGGCCCGTGCCGCCGGCGCCGAGGCCGCGGCCGAGATCGAGACAGATCTTCGGCAGCTGCGTGGTCTTGCCCGAACCCGTTTCACCGCAGACGATGACGACCTGATGACCGGCGATCGCGCGCGCGATTTCGTCGCGCTTGCCCGACACGGGCAGGCTTTCGGGGTAGGTGATCGGCGGAACGGGATTGGGCGCGACAGCCGCGCGCGGCGGACGTTCGCGGCGCGGCGCGCGCTCGCCGGCGGCCTGGGGCGCGCCCTGCGCGGCCGGCTGGCCCGGCTCGCGGCGCCGCTCGTCGCCGCGCGGCCCGCGCGGCGGCTGACCCGCCTGCTGTTGCTGCTGGCGCGGCGGCTGGCCCTGCTGCTGACGCGCATCGGCCGCCCCCTCCGGGTGCCGGGCCGACGGCGCTTTGGCCCGCGTCGGCGCGGGACTTTTAGGTACATTCGACATGGGGGCGCATTATAATCCCGCCCATGAATTCCCAAACCGACCTCCCACCCGCCCAGACCGGCGCCGCGACGCCGCCGGCCGCCGACGATTCGGCCGCCAGCCACGCGCAGTTCGTCGACTGGATGCGCTCCGTCGCGCCTTACATCCACAAGTTCCGCAACAGCACGTTCGTCGTGGGGTTCGGCGGCGAGGTGGTGCAGCAGGGGCTGCTGAACGCGCTCGTGTCCGACATCGCGCTGCTGCAGGCGATGGGCATCCAGATCGTGCTCGTGCACGGCTCGCGGCCGCAGGTCGAGGAGCAGCTGAGCCTGCATGGTGTCGAATCCGAGTTTTCGCACGGGCTGCGCATCACCGATGCGCGCGCGCTCGAATCCGCGAAGGAAGCGGCCGGCGAAGTGCGTCTCGACATCGAGGCCGCGATCAGCCAGGGTCTGCCGAACTCGCCGATGGCGCACGCGCACATCAGCGTCGTGTCCGGCAACTTCGTGACCGCCCGGCCGGTGGGGATTCTCGACGGGGTCGATTTCGCGCACACGGGCATCGTGCGCAAGATCGACGCCGAATCGATCCGTCATTCGCTCGCGAGCCGCAAGCTCGTGCTGCTGTCGCCGCTCGGCTTCTCGCCGACCGGCGAGGCGTTCAACCTGTCGATGGAAGACGTCGCGTCGGCCGCCGCGATCGCGCTGCGCGCCGACAAGATCATCTTCCTGACCGAGGCGCCCGGCATCGTCGACGACGAAGGCGGCCTGATCCGCGAAATGTCGCTCGACGCCGCCGCCGAGCTGCTCGACTCCGGCAACATCCAGGGCGACGACGCGTTCTTCCTGAAGCACTCGATCCGCGCGTGCCGCGGCGGCGTGACCCGGGCCCACCTGATTCCGCAGTCGCTCGACGGCAGCATGCTGCTCGAACTGTTCCTGCACGACGGCGTCGGCACGATGATCTCGTACGAGAACCTCGAGAGCCTGCGCGAAGCGACGCCGGACGACGTCGGCGGCATCCTGTCGCTGATCGAGCCGCTCGAGTCCGATGGCACGCTGGTGCGGCGCGGCCGCCACCAGATCGAACGCGACATCGACCACTTCTCGGTGATCGAGCACGATGGCGTGCTGTTCGGCTGCGCGGCGCTGTATCCGTATCAGCAGGAGAAGATCGGCGAGATGGCGTGCCTGACGGTCGCGCCGGAAGCGCAAGGCTCGGGCGACGGCGAACGCCTGCTCAAGCGCATCGAGCAGCGCGCCCGCGCGCGCGGCCTCACGCACATCTTCGTGCTCACGACGCGCACCGAGCACTGGTTCCTCAAGCGCGGCTTCGTCAAGGTCAGCGTCGACGACCTGCCGGAAGACCGCCGCAAACTCTATAACTGGCAGCGCAAGTCGCTCGTGCTGATGAAGCAGCTCTGAGCGCAGGCACGACTGCCCTCCCCCAGACCGATTACAGGAGAAGTACACGATGGCTCGAATGATCCAATGCGCGAAGCTCGGCAAGGAAGCCGAAGGTCTCGATTTCCCGCCGCTGCCGGGCGAACTCGGCAAGCGCATCTACGAAAGCGTGTCGAAGGAAGCGTGGCAAGGCTGGCTCAAGCAGCAGACGATGCTGATCAACGAGAACCGCCTGAACATGGCCGACCCGCGCGCACGCCAGTACCTGATGAAGCAGACCGAGAAGTACTTCTTCGGCGACGGCGCGGACCAGGCGTCCGGCTACGTGCCGCCGACGGAAGGCTGACGCACCGCGAATCGCGCGGGCCGGTCGCGCCGGTCGCGTTGCGAAGCGAAGCAAGGCAAACGGCACCGTGTATCGCACGGTGCCGTTTGCTTTTGGGAGGGCGGAATCGGGGCGATGCGATCCGGCCGGCGCGTGCGCTGCCGCCGAATCGGCAAGTCGCGCCGGCCCGGCGGATTCAACCCGCCGGTTTCAACGCACCGCGGTCGCCCGCCTGCGCGGTCTCGCCAATCGGACTTTCAGCGCTCGCGCCTTCGGCATCCCATTCGGCCGCATCGCTGCGCTCGGCCGTCGACAACTCGTCCGCGCGGTAGCCGGTGCGATTCAGCAGCGCGAGCATGCATGCGAGCGACACGAGCGCGTACAGCCCCGACGCGATCGCGACACCGACGATGCTGCCGGTCGCGTTCAGGATCGCCTGCGCGAGCACCGGCGTGCCGCCGCCGACGACGAGCGCGCTCAACTGATACGCGAGCGACAGGCCCGTGTAGCGGATGTTGGCCGGAAACACGCGCGCGAGCACGCCGCCGACCGCGCCGTAGAACATCGCCGACGGGATCGTCGAGATGCACATCCCGGCGACGGCGATCCAGTACGAACGCGTCGCGAGCGCATGGAACATCACCGGCATCAGCACGATCTCGGGAATCAGGATCCAGCACATCGCGCGTCGCATGTCGACCTTCGACACGAACCACGCGCCGACCGGCTGCATCAGGAACTGCACGACGAGCGAGATCGACAGGATGCCGAGAAACGTGCCCTGCGCGTAGCCGAGCTCCTTCGTCGCCCACGACAGCGCGAAGGTGCTGCGGAAATACGTGACGTTGATCACCGGCAGCGTGCCGGCCGCGAGCAGCACGACGGGCCAGTGGTCGCGCACGACGTCGCGCAGCGGCAGCTTCACCGTGCGCTTGCGCGCGAGCACGCGCTGCATGTCGAGCGATTCCTCGAGCCGCAGCCGGATCACCATCCCGATGATCACGAGCACCGCCGACAACAGGAACGGAATGCGCCAGCCCCACATCAGGAACGACGGCGTCGGCAGCGCGCTCAGCGCGAAGAAGGCGGCTGTGGCGAGCAGGTTGCCGGTGGGCGAACCCTGCTGCGCGAACGCCGCATAGAGGATGCTGCGATGCTTCGGCGCGTTCTCGCTCGCGATCAGCACCGCGCCGCCCCACTCGCCGCCGACCGCGATGCCCTGCAACACGCGCAGCACGACGAGGCCCGCCGGCGCCCACACACCGATCGACGCATAGCCGGGCAGCAGGCCGATGCCCGTCGTGGCCAGCCCCATCATCACCAGCGTGATCACGAGCGCGGTCTTTCGGCCGACGCGATCGCCGAGATGCCCGAACACGATTCCGCCGAGCGGCCGCGCGGCGAAGCCGGCCCAGAACGTGACGAATGCGAGCAGCGTCGCGACGCCGGGATTCATCGTGCTCGAAAAGAACACCTTGCCGAATACGAGCGCGGCGGCGGTGCCGTAGATGTAGAAGTCGTACCACTCGATCGTGGTGCCGACGAACGCCGCGAGGGCGGCGCGGCCGGGCCGCGGCTGCGCGGCGGACGGGGATTGCAGACGGCTCATCGATGTCTCCATGTTTGTGATCGGCGGCGCGACTGTCGCGCGCCTTGCCGGATGGCCGGCCTTGCGCCGCCGGCTGGCGGTGGTGCTTTACGTCGCCTTACGTCGCTTTCATTGCCTTGCGTCGAGCGGCTTGTCCCCGCGATGCGCCGGCCGAGGATGCTCGCGTGCGAGCACCACTCGGCCGGTCACGCCGGGTCCGGCGCGACCTTCAGCACGCCGGCGTCGAGCAATCGTTGCTGGAGCGCGGGATCGACGCCGAGGCGGTCGAGCACCGCGCGCGTGTCGCGGCCGAGCGCGGGCGGCGGCGAACGATAGGTCGCCGGCGTGCGCGACAGCTTCACCGGCGATGCCGTGCCGCGATATGCGCCGATCTCGACGAACAATTCGCGGTGCAGCGCATGCGGGTCGCGCGCGACGTCGGCGACCGTGCGCACCGGCCCGCACGGCACGCCCGCCGCCATCAGGTCGCGCGCCAGCGGCTCGCACGGATGGGCGGCGAGCCGTGCCTCGAGCTCGGCCTTCAGTTCGGGCCGGTGCGCGCAGCGGCTGCGGTTGTCGGCGAAGCGCGGATCGCCCGCGAGCGCCGGCGCGCCAAGATGCGCGACGAGGCGCGCGAACTGCCGGTCGTTGCCGACCGCGAGGAAGATCGGCACCGTCGCCGTGCGATAGCTGTCGTACGGCGCGATGTTCGGATGCGCGTTGCCGCTGCGCCCGGGCACGCGCCCCGAGCCGAAGAAGTTCGGCAGGTGCGGATGCAGCAGCGACACGCCGCAGTCGTACAGCGCGATGTCGATCGACTGCCCCTGCCCGCTCTTCTCGCGCTCCGCGAGCGCCAGCAGGATGCCGGCAAGCGCATTGAGCCCCGTGACCATGTCGACGATCGGCAACCCGATGCGCATCGCGTCGCCGTCGCGCTCGCCGTTGACGCTCATCAGCCCGGCCATCGCCTGGATCACCGCGTCGTAGCCGGGCAGCCCGCCGAGCGGGCCGTCCTCGCCGAAGCCCGTCACCGCGCAGTGGATCAGGCGCGGGAAACGCGGCTGCAGGTCGCGCGCATAGTCCATGCCCCAGCGCGCGAGCGTGCCGGGCTTGAAGTTCTCGACGAGCACGTCGGCGTCCTCCAGCAGGCGCCACAGGATCGCGCGCCCGTCGTCGCGGGACAGGTCGAGCGCGAGCCCCTCCTTGTTGCGGTTCACGCCCATGAAATACCACGCGGTGTCGCCGAGGAACGGTGGCCCCCAGCCGCGCGTCTCGTCGCCGTCCGGCGGCTCGATCTTGATCACGGTCGCGCCGTGATCGGCGAGCGCCTGCGTGCAGTACGGACCGCCGAGCACGCGGCTCAGGTCGACGACCTTGAGCCCGTCAAGCGCGCCGCGCGGCGCATTCATCGCTTCCGTCGCGCTCATCGTTCGACCTCCGGCAGCAGGTCGAGCGCCATGTCGAGCGGCACCGGCGTGCCGCGCAGCAGCGCGTCGAACGCCGCCGCTTCGTCGTCGCGCGACGCCGGTGCGAGCGGGTCGACCGGCAGCAGCTTGTGACGCACGACCAGGTGCGCGAGCGCGAGGCGCCGGTAATCGGGTGCGAGCCGGGCGCCCTCGCACGCCATCAGCACGGCCGCGCTCGCGTAGTAAAGCGCCGACGCGGCCTGCCGCACGCGCGCGTCGTCGCCTTCCGCCGCGACCCGCGCGAGCGCATCGCACGCGCGCGCGAGAATGCGCCGCAGCGCCGCGCGGCTCGCGTCGGGCAGCGGCGCCGCGCCGAGCCGGTCGCCGAGGAACGTGCGCAGCGCGTCGAGCGCCTGCTCGCGCTGCGCGGCGCGCGCGACGTCGAGCGCGACGATGTTGCTGGTGCCTTCCCAGATCGAGCCGAGATGCGCGTCGCGCACGAGGCGCGCATCGCTCCATTCCTCGATGTAGCCGGTGCCGCCGCGCACCTCCATCGCGTCGCCCGTCACGCGGCGCGCATCGCGGCACGCGCGGAACTTGATCAGCGGCGTCAGGATGCGCACGCAGCGCGCGGCCTGCTCGTCGCCCGCATCCGCCTGCGGCAGCAGCAGCGCGATCTGCATGAACATCGCGCGCGCGGCCTCGGCGGGCAGCAGCATCTTCATCAACTGACGCTGCATCAGCGGCATCTCGATCAGCTTGCGGCCGAACGCGGCGCGATGCGCGGCCACGTGCAGCGACTCGTTCAGCGCGCGCCGCATCAGGCCCGCCGCGCGCACGCCGTTCGACAGCCGCGACATGTTGATCATGTCGGCCATCTGGTGAAAGCCGCGGCCGATCTCGCCGATCAGCCAGGCCTGCGCGCCTTCGAGCGCGATCTCGCCGCTCGCCATCGAACGGCTGCCGAGCTTGTCCTTCAGCCGCACGATCCGGTAGCGATTGCGCGTACCGTCCGGCAGCGTCTTCGGCAGCAGGAACAGCGCGAGGCCCTTGATGCCGTCCGGCGCGCCGTCGGGCCGCGCGAGCACCATCGCCAGGTCGGCGTCCGCGTTCGAGCAGAACCACTTGTCGCCGTACAGGCGCCACACCGCCCCGCCCTGCGCGTCGGTTTCACGCACCGCGCGCGTCGCGATGCGGCCGACGTCCGAGCCGGCCGCCTGCTCGGTCATGAACATCGCGCCCTGGAACAGCGTGTCGAAATCGCGCGACGCGAGCCTCGGCAGATAGTGTTCGACGAGCGCCGGGTCGCCGAAACGACGCAGCGTGCGCGTCAGCGAATCGGTCATGCTGACCGGGCAGCACAACCCGAATTCCGCCTGCACGAACAGGAACGTCAGCGCGTACTTGACGAGCGGCGCCACCGCCTCGGGCTGGTGGCTCAGCGCCGCGAGCCCGAGTTCCGAGTAGGCGACCCGTTCGAGCGCGACATACGCGGGATCCTTGTCGATCCGCTGCACGGCTTCGCCGCGCCGGTTGCGATGCTCGAGCACGGGCGGATGCTTGTCCGCGCGCGACGCCCACGCGTCGAGTTCGCCCGACACGCGCGCGCCGAGCGCGTGCAGCTGCGGTTCGAGTGCCGCGTAGCGGGTCGCGCCGAGATGCAGTTTCAGCAACGCGCCGAGATCGGGATCGGCCGTGAAGAAGTTGATGCCCCGGCTATCGGGGATGTTGGTCGCGCCTGTGTCCGGCGTGCGAGCGGTGTCGTTCATGCATGCGTCTCCATGGTGGCCCGGCTGCGGGCCGGTGCCCGCGCCGTGGCGGCGCGGCCGGCTGGTGCCAGGCGTTCAGCAGAGCGTAGGCGCGCGATCGATAAGCGTCCAATACAGGATTTATCCGGTACGATAGACGACGCTTATCGATGCCGATGCGGGGAGGACGCACCATGGAACTGAGGCAGTTGCGCTACTTCGTGGCGGTCGCCGAGGAGCTGCATTTCGGGCGCGCGGCGAAGCGCCTGTTCATCTCGCAGCCGGCGCTGAGCTTCGACATCCGCAAGTTCGAGGATGCGCTCGGCGTGCAGCTTTTTTCCCGCACCAACAAGACGGTCGCGCTGACCAACGCGGGCGCGGTGCTGCTCGGCGAAGCGCGCCGGCTGCTGCTGCAGGCGGCCGAGGCAGAGCGTCTCACGGTGCGCTCGGCGTCCGGTCTCGCGGGACGGCTGCGGATCGGCTTCGTCCATTCGATGCTGTATCGCGGGCTGCCCGACGCGGTGCGACGCTTCGAGGCCGACTATCCGGGCGTCGAGATCGTGCTGAGCGAGATGAACACGCAGGCGCAGGTGCAGGCGATCCAGCGCGGCCAGATCGATCTCGGCTACGCGCACTGGGGCCACTGCCCGCCCGAGGTCGAATCGGCGCCCGTCTACGCGGAACCGTTCGTGTGCTGCCTGCCGGCCGCGCATCCGCTCGCGCGGCGCCGGCAGGTCGCGCTCGCGGCGCTGGCCGCGGAACCGTTCATCCTGTTTCCGCGCGACGCGGCGCCGCACTATCACGACCTGATCATCGCGCAATGCGTGAACGCGGGATTCAGCCCGCTGATCCGTCACGAGGCGCGGCTCTGGCAGACGATCCTGTCGATGATCGAATTCGGGATGGGTATCGCGCTGGTGCCGCGCGTGCTGCAGCAGGTGAAGAGCGACCGGCTCGCGTTCCGGCCGCTGAAGGATGCGTCGCTCGAATCGCGCACGCTGGAGCTGAAGCGCAGCGGCACCGCCGAACCGGTCGCGCTGCGCTTCGCCGACTACGTGCGCGCGTCGATCGACGCGCTGCCCGCGCTCGCGGGCTGAGCCGGCGCGCCGGTACGCCGCGCCGGTACTTCTCCGCTATTTCGCTTCCGGCTGCAGCACCGGCTGCGCGCGCCGATACCACACCGCATACACGACGGACAGCGCGACCAGGAACGGAATGCCGAAGATCAGCGTCATGTGGAATTCGGCCGTGAAGTACGTCGTCACCATCACCGCGAGCATCAGCGCCGCGCCGAGCAGCGTCAGCAGCGGGAAGCCGCGCATCCGGAACGCGGGCGCCGGCAGGCCGAGCGCCGCGCGACGCCGCCGGAAGCAGTAATGCGTGACGAAGATCATCATCCACGTGAACAGCGCGCCGAACATCGACACCGACATCATGATCGTGAACGACGCGTCCGGATACAGCACGCTCAGGACCGTCGCGAGCGCGATGCCGAGCGTCGACAGCATCAGCGCGCCGAACGGCACGCCGCGCGTGTTCACCTCGCCGAGCGCCTTCGGCGCATGACCCGCGCGCGACAGGCTGAACATCATCCGCGTCGTGATGTAGAGCTGGCTGTTCATCGCGGACAGCGCGGCGATCAGCACGACGAAGTTGATCAGCCCGGCCGCGCCCGGCAGGTGGATCGCCTCCATCACCTTCACGAACGGGCTTTCGTCGCGCCCCGCCGCCGTCCACGGCACGATCGCGAGCATCAGCGCGAGCGTGACGAGGTAGAACAGCACGAGCCGCACGATCGTCGAGCGGAACGCGCGCGTCACCGCGCGCTCGGGATCTTCCGCCTCGCCCGCCGCGACCGCGATCATCTCGATGCTCAGGTAGCTGAAGATCGACACGATCACCGCGACCCACATCCCCCACATCCCCTTCGGGAAGAACCCGCCGTGCTCGGTGTAATGGTGGAAGCCCGCGCCGGCCGCGCCGTCGCCGACCAGCGCCGGATTGCCGAACACGACGTACGCGCCCAGCACGATGAAGCCGACGATCGCCGCGATCTTCACGACCGAGAAGCCGTATTCGACCGCGCCGAACACGTCGACGCTGCGCGCGTTGACGAACACGAGCAGCGCCGAGAAGCCGACGATCCACAGCCAGCCCGGCACGCCCGGGAACCAGTACTTCATGTACAGCGCGATCGCGGTGACTTCGGTGCCGACCGCGAGCACGATGCACGCCCAGTACGCATAGCGCACGAGGAACCCGGCCCACGGGCTCACGTAATGTTCGGCGTACGCGCCGAACGACCCGGAAGTCGGGTGCGCGACCGTCATCTCCGCGAGACAGCCCATCAGCAGCAGCGAGATGAACGCGCCGATCGCGTAGCTGACGAGCACGCTCGGGCCGGCGAAGCCGATCGCGAACCCGCTGCCGAGAAAGAGACCCGTGCCGATCGCACCGCCGATCGCGATCATCGCCATCTGCCGTGCGGAAAGCGTGCGGCGCAGACCCTGCTCGCGCGCCGCGATGTGCTGGAATTGCCCTTCTGGTTGCATCGAATGACCTCGTTCGAAAACGTGTGTCCGGTCGAAACATCGACGGCGCACGGACCGGTGCCGGACCGCACCGGCCACCGCGCGCCGCGTGCTCAGAACATGTGGCGCAAGCCGGCCGCGATACCCGTCTGGTTGCCGCGTCCGGGCATTTCGGTGAACGCGCCGCCGGTCACCCGGTTGTAGTCGACCGTCGCGTAGACCTGCGTCGCCTTCGACAGAGCGTACTCGGCCTCGAGCACGCCCGTATAGCGCTTCCCTCCGTTACCTGCGACGCCGTTGACGTTGCGGATGTCGTCGTAGTACGCGACGCCCGTCACCGATACCGCTGGCGTGACCTTCACGCTCGCGCCGGTATAGAAGATCGCGTCGCGGCGCGGATTGTCGGCGAACGAACCGTAGGTCACGTCGCGGCCCGGCGCGTTCAGCAGTTGCCGGTCGAGCAGGCCCGTGCGGTCGATGCCGCCGAGATAGCCCGCGTACAGCGTCGCCGCGCCGAACGCGTAGCGTGCGCCCGCGCCCCATGCCTGCTGCGCACGGCTGTTCAGGTCGCGCGCCTGCTGGTAGGTCGCGCCGACCATCAGCCCGCCGAGCGTGTACGACACGTGCGTGCCCCAGTACGCATTCGCGCCGAGGCTGCCCGCGACGCCGCCGAAGCCGTAGCTCGCGCCGACGTTCAGCCCGCCGAACGTGCCGTCGTAGCTGACGACGTTGCTCGCGCGGCCCTGCGTGAGGAAGTACGGCCACATGTTGGCCGTATAGTTGCCGACCGTCAGCGGATCGAGATCGCCGAACAGGTTGAACGCCTCGGTCGCCTGCCGGCCGAGCTTCACGGTGCCCCAGTCGCTCGCCAGGCCGACATACGCGTAGCGGCCGAACAGCGCGCCGTCGAGCTGCCCGTTCTGCGGCTCGAAGCCGCTCTCGAGCTGGAAGATCGCCTTCAGCCCGCCGCCGAGCGCTTCGCTGCCCTTCAGGCCCCAGCGGCTGTTGGTGATCGCGCCGTTGGTCATCTGCACGCTCGCGTCGTTGGACGCGTTCGCATGCGTCGTATAGCGAATGCTCTGGTCGACGATGCCGTACAGCGTCACGCTGCTCTGCGCCATCGCGCCGCTCGCGGCGAGCAGGCCCGCCATCGTCGGTACTGCGAATCGAGTGATACGCCTCATCTTCGTCTCCATCCTTGTCTGAATATTTGATGTTCGTCGGGGGGTGTTGATGCTTGTCGTTGATCGTGGGTGCTGCGATCGTCGCGAAGTCGCGTGCCGGCTAGCCGCGTGCCGCCGGCAGCGCGACGTACGCGACGAGTTCGACGCGCATGTCCGGGTGCGCGAAGCCCTGCACGCCCACGCACGTGCGGTTCGGGTACGGTTCGTGAAAGTGGCGCCGGTATTCGGCGTCGAATTCGGGCATCGCCTTCACGTCGGACAGATAGACGAGCACCTGCGCGACGTCGTCCATCGTCGCGCCGGCCGCCGCGACGGCCTTCGCGAGATTGCCGAGCGTGATGCGCGCCTGCTCGGTCATCGTGTCGCCGGCGATCGCGCCGGACGCATCGACCGGCCCGTGGCCGGTAAACATCAGCCCGCTCGCGCGGGTCGCCCACGAGAACGGCTGCGCGAGTTGCGGCAAGTCGACCGGGATCGTGTCTGCCATCGTGTCCTCCTTCGGTTCTGGCCCGGCCGCTCAGGCGGCCTGGCGCGACGTGCCGCCGAGCACGTCGGCGATCGCGTTCGCGACGTGGTCGACGTTCGCGTCGTTCAGGCCCGCGATGCACATGCGGCCCGAGCGCAGCAGGTAGACGCCGTGCGACGCGCGCAGCCGGTCCACGTCGGTCGCGGCGATGCCCGTGTAGCTGAACATGCCGCGCTGCGTGACGAGCGCATCGAACGCGCTCGCCGGCAGGCGCGCGTCGAGCCGCGCCTTCAGCGCGCCGCGCATGCGCTTGATGCGCGTGCGCACCTCGGCCACCTCGTCTTCCCAGCACGCACGCAGGACGTCGTCGTTCAGCACGGCCGACACGAGCTGCGCGCCGAACAGCGGCGGGCTCGAATAGGTGCGGCGCACGCCGGCCTGCAACTGGCTCAGCACCGTCGCCGCTTCGCCCGCGCTCGCGCAGACGATGGACAGGCCGCCGACGCGCTCGCCGTACAGCGAGAAGTTCTTCGAGAACGAGTTGCTGACGATCGCCGGCAGTCCCGCTTCGACGATCGCGCGCACGGCCCATGCGTCGTCGTCGAGCCCGTCGCCGAAGCCCTGGTACGCCATGTCGAGGAACGGAATCAGCCCGCGGCGCGCGAGCACGTCGATCACCGCGCGCCATGCGTCGCGGCCGAGGTCGAGGCCCGTCGGGTTGTGGCAGCACGGCTGCAGCAGCACGACGCTGCGCGCGGGCAGCGCGTCGAGCGCCGCGAGCATCGCGTCGACGCGCAGGTCGTTGCGCGCTTCGTCGTAGTACGGATACGTATGCACGTCGAGGCCGGCCGCCGCGAAGATCACGCGATGGTTGTCCCACGTCGGATCGCTGATCCAGATCGCGCTGTCGGGGAAATAGCGCTTCACGAACTCCGCGCCGAGCCGCAGCGCGCCCGAGCCGCCGAGCGTCTGCAGCGTCGCGATACGCCCTTGCGCGAGCGCCGCGCAGTCGGCGCCGAACACGAGGCGCTGCACGCCCTGCCGATACGCGGCGAGCCCTTCCATCGGCAGATACGTATGCGGCGCGCCGGCTTCGCGCACGCGCTCGGCCGCGAGACGCGTGCTCTCCAGCACGGGAATGCGGCCCGCTTCGTCGTAGTAGAGACCGATGCTGAGGTTGACCTTGTGCGGATGGGCATCCTGCTGGAACGCCTGGAACAGCGACAGGATCGGGTCGCCCGGATAGGCGGGAATGTGTTCGTACATGGCGGAATGACGCTGGAAGTTGAAGGCGGCGAGTCGGCCGGCGGCGTGACAGCGCGTCAGGCCGTGCGGTCGAGGCATGGGGCGCATGTTATCGAGGACGAAATAGAATGAGCTTCACTTTTCGATGACGAATCGCCGCCATTGCAGTAGAGTCTGCGCTTGTCATCTCAAAAATTATGGGATTCTGCGAAATGAATCTGGATCGAACCGACATGCGGATCCTCCGGCATCTCGAGCGGGACGGACGCATCAGCAATCAGGACCTCGCGAATGCGGTCGCGCTGTCGCCGTCGGCGTGCCTGCGGCGCGTGAAGCTGCTCGAGGAACGCGGCGCCATTTCGGGCTACCGCTGCACGATCGATCCGAAGAAGGTCGGCGTCGCATTCGAGGCGCTCGTGCATGTGTCGATGCGGCCGGACGTGCCCGAATGGCACGACCGGTTCGTGGAGGCGATCCAACAGTGGCCGGAAGTCATCGCCGCGCAGATCGTGACGGGCGGCTCGAACTACGTGCTGACGGTGCGGGCGCGCGACCTCGACCACTATTCCGACTTCGTGATCAACCGCCTGCACCGCGCGACGGGCGTGATGTCGATCAATTCGAGCATCGTGCTCGCGACGCTCAAGCGCGACGGCTCGATCCTCGATCTCGTCGAGCCGTCGACGGCCGGCTGACGAACCTTTTGCACCGGCCTGAAAAATATTTGAAGAAAGTGCTTTACGAACCCGAAAAGCTCTGACATAATTTCAGCTTCTTTGGGCGGTTAGCTCAGCGGTAGAGCACTGCCTTCACACGGCAGGGGTCACTGGTTCGATCCCAGTACCGCCCACCAAAGAATTCAAGGGCCTGCGTCTCACGACGCAGGCCCTTTTCGTTTTGCGGCCGCCTTTCTGCTGCGGCCCGCCTCCCCTGCACGCTTCCTTGCGCTCGCGAGCCCGTTCGACGGGCAACGACGCTGCGACCACATGCAATCGCCGCGTCGCGACGACTGACTACCCTGCCCGCCCCACCCGCTCCGCCGTCGCATCGAACGCGCGCTTCGCCTTGTCGACGATCTCGTCGACCTCCGCCTCCCTGATCACCAACGGCGGCGACAGCAGCATCCGGTCGCCGGTCGCGCGCATGATCAGATTCCCGTTGAAGCAGAAGTCCCGGCAGATGGTGCCAATATCGGCGCTGGCGTCGAACCGCTCGCGCCGCTCGCGATCGCGCGCGAGCTGGACACCCGCGACCAGCCCCGCCCCGGCGATCTCTCCGACGATCGGATGATCGCCGAGCGCTTCCCGCAGCCGACGCTGGAAATACGGCCCGATGTCGCGCTTCACGCGCTCGACGATCCCCTCGTCGCGCAGCAGCTTCAGGTTCGCGACCGCCACCGCCGCCGCGACCGGATGCCCCGAGTACGTGAGGCCGTGATTGAATTCGCCGTTGTCGATGATCGGGCGCGCGATGCGTTCGTGGATGCCCACCGCGCCCATCGGCACGTAACCCGACGTCAGGCCCTTGGCCATCGTGATCAGATCCGGCTCGAAGCCGAAGTGCTGATGCGCGAACCATTCGCCGGTGCGGCCGAAGCCGCCGATCACTTCGTCGGCGAC